>SXJQ01000207.1 GCA_005779345.1 Actinomycetota bacterium | reverse complement strand
GGGTTCGATTCCCGTCACCCGCTCCAGTGAGCGAATGATTCGATCTTGTCACCGCTCGTCCTCGCCGAACGAGACTTCGATCAACGCCGCGTCGACAGATTCATCCGTGAAGTACTGATGACCCGCTTGACCGGATGAGAATGGATCAAGCAGCAAGGCAGCACTCAACCAATCCTGATTGTCCGCGATCCATGTGAACCCGTACTCCTCCGCCGTCAGGCGAGGTCGTGGCGTCCGCGAGGCGACGACAAGTTCCAGTCGACCGACAGACGGCATCGACACCTCCGGTAGCGATTCGAGATTCCGTGTGGTTCCGATCTGCGCGTTCGCCAAGGACAGGAATACCTCCCGCAACCACACGACGCCGACGGGGGAGCGCACCAGCAACCGAATCGTTGGACCGTAGGCACCCGCGCCAAATTCTCCCCGAATCAGCGGCAGCTCGGTTCCCGCTGTGCGACTGCCATTCGCCCCCATATGCGTCAGATGAGTTCGACCGGGCACCGGACACCGGGAGCACGAGAGAGTCGGCCGTCAGCCGTGAGCAGCGCGCAGGCAAGCGTTTCGGCGAGAGCGATGTAACACGCGTCGTAGGTCGTGACGTTGGCGCGCAGCGCCCAGGCGCGGGTCAGAAACGGCGCGGTCGGAAACAACAACACGGGCAGGCTGACCAGATCCTCGATCGCGAGCGTCGCCCTGCGCTCGCTGGCCAGGCCGGCCGCGAGATGTCGTCGAATTGCCGAAGCAGCCTCGACCTTGACCAGGTCGGGAGCGGCGAGTTGCTCGCCTCGCAGTCGGGCGCGCTTCCGAGCACCGTCGGCAGTGTCATCGAGCACGGCCGGTGCGAGGACCGAAGCGTCAACGACGATCACGTTCGGCCTCGACGGCCGCGACCGCTTCCTCGCCGGTCATCCGACCGCCGGTGCGTTGCTCGATCCGAGCGAGCACCTCGTCGACGGTGGGTGTGCTCACGAGCTGAGAAAGTTGCGCGGCGAGGTACTGCTGCAGTGACTGGCCGGCCAGCTCGGCGCGGCGCACGAGCGCTGCGTGCACATCCTCGGGAACGTCACGGACTTGGACACTCGGCATGCATGCAGTTTACATGCACTCTCCTGCTTGGCCACCGCGAATCGGCCGACCTGTCCATCCGTTGTCCATCTTCCTACTCGGCGGAATCGAGCGCGCGGGCCACTCCAACCCGGACCGGAGCAACGCTCTGACCGGGGAGAACGGCACGCGACACAACCCGCCGGACACCCCCTGCCCGATTCCCAAGCTGAGAACGCGGGTTCGATTCCCGTCACCCGCCCTGAGAAACACGAGGTCAGCACGGTGGGTTCAACGGCGTCCTAGTGCTCGATGGCGTGAAAGACCCGGCGATTCCAGTAGAGGCGGTCGTACCGCGCGTCGCCGTACGGCTCGAGGATCCCGAGTTCGACTAGTGAGCCCACCGCATCGCGGTTGGCCTGGTTCGAACGGCCGTAGCGCCGCTGCGCGTCCGCGACGGACAAGATCGGGTAAGCGATCAGGTCATCGGCGATCTCCACGGCGAGCCGAGCTCGAGGGAAGCTGGAGCGCACCGTCTCTCCCAACTCCTCGCGCAGCGCGAGCAGTCGCATGATCCGATCGTGCCCCGACTTGGCCTCGGCGCACACGGCCTGCGCGAAGAACTCGATCCAAGATGCCCAGTCCCCGGTCGCGCTCACCGCCAGGAGATGATCGCGGTACTCATCAGCACGGTCCTCGAGCCACGGCGAGACGGACAGGACCGGCGACCGAAGCGCCCCCTCGCGCATCACCTGCAGGATGGCGACGAGACGACCGACGCGACCGTTGCCGTCCGTGAACGGGTGGAGCGTCTCGAACTGGTAGTGCGCCATCGCAACGCGGGCGATCAGCTGGATCTGCTCGACCGGCACCGGGGCCGATATCCAGCCGACCCACTGCTCGCACATTGCCCGGAGCTGGTCTCCCGGGGGCGGCGGGATGAAGCGGGCCTCACTCACCCGGTGGTGCGTGGCCCCGATGAACACCTGGCTCTCGCGGATCGAGCCAGCCTCGGGACCATCGCTCTGGGTGCCCCGGACGATCTCGGCCTGCAACGAGGCCAACATCCCGAGCGTGATCGGGCGGTCGCCGATCCAGCCGTACGCTGCGTCGGCGGCTCGGGTGTAGTTCATGACCTCGCGCACGTTGGGCGCGACCTCGGTCGCCTGGTCCTCGAAGGGGAGGACTTCGGCGGCGAACAGCTCGGTCAGCTCCGCGTAGGTTCCCTCCAGCGCAGACGTGCCGATCGCCTCGCGACGAGTGGCGATGCGCGTCACCAACTGAGGGTTCGGAATCAGGCTTGCTGCGGCATCGAGGCGACCGAGCTCGGCGTTCGCCTCGCTGACCACCATCCAGACCGACCCGGACAGCTCAACGCGATCGGGCAACTCGGCCGGGACGAATGCCTCCGCCTCGTAGGACTCGCCAAACCGCGCGTCGTAGCCGGCGATGGCGACGACCGACCCGATCGGCGAGTCCCTCAACGACGACATGCCTTGGATTGTACCGAACAATTCCAAGTCTCGTGGCTGAAACTTGGAATTACGGTATTGCAATCCAAGTCTCGGCTGGGTACCCGGGGCGCGCTGGCCATCGAGACATTCGTCGATGACCTGCTCGAACTTGAAGGCGCTCGGTCGGCGAGATGAGCATCGCTTCACCTGGAGCGCGCTCTCAGCGCGCTCCTGACAAACTCACGTCGTGACCGCCAGGAGATGGCTCGGCTCTGCGCTCGGCGGCCTCGCCCTCGGGCTCGAGCTCCCGGCGGCCGTTACCCTCGTGCCTCGTGTCGGACGTCATCGAGACATTCGAGCTCGGCTTCCAGTGGCCGACGATCGATCCGTTCCTGTTCTGCGTCCACCACCTCGATCGCTACCCCGCCGGCAATGAGCACTTCGGTCCCGCGGCGTCGCTCGCGGGCCGCGACCTCGGATCCGACTTCGAGGGGCTCGACGGTTGGCGCATGTACCACGGCGCGACCGTCCCGGGATTTCCGCAACATCCCCACCGCGGGTTCGAGACGATCACCTACGTTCGTTCCGGCCTGATCGACCATTCGGATTCGCTCGGCGCGCAGGCACGCTTCGGTCGCGGCGACACCCAGTGGCTCACCGCGGGCCGTGGCATCGTCCACGCGGAAATGTTCCCGCTACTCGACCGCGGCGAACCGAACACCGTCGAGTTGTTCCAGATCTGGCTCAACCTGCCCGCCGCCGCCAAGCTGGTCGCTCCCCACTTCACGATGCTGTGGGGCGAGCAGTTGCCTCACCACGCCGCCCCGGGCGTCGACGTCACCGTGATCGCCGGCACGTGGGACGGCGTGGTCACCCCACCGCCGCCACCGCCCGACTCCTGGGCCGCGCGATCCGAGGCGCAAGTCGCCATCTGGCACCTTCGACTCGACGCAGGTGCGACCGTCCGCCTGCCCGCTGCCGCGAGCACAGCAGGCCCAGCGACCCGGAGGGTCGTCCATGGGTTCGCCGGCGGTGATTGGTCGATCGCCGGCATCGACCTCGCGCCGCGCAGCGGCGCCCTTGTCGACGCGACTCGCGATCTCACGATCGCCGCGGGCAAGGACGCGCTCGAATGTCTCGTGTTGCAGGGTCGTCCGATCGGGGAGCCCGTCGCGCAGTACGGGCCGTTCGTGATGAACACGAGAGCGGAGATCGAACAGGCCTTCGTCGACTATCGGGCGACCGGCTTCGGCGGGTGGCCGTGGCCCGCCGACGACCCCGTGCACGGGCCCGACCCGGCGCGGTTCGCCCGCTACGCCGACGGGCGGGTCGAGCGCCCCTGACCGGGCCCGTGGTCGGTCGCCGTCGTCAGTCGGCGCCGACCACCGAACCCACCCGAACGCCGGCTACCCGCCCGACGGGCCTCGCAGTTCCGTAGTGATCGACCACCCCGGTGCTGCGTACGACCCAGTAGCCGCCGGCCGTCACGATCACGTCGACGGCGCTCGAGGCTCCGCTCACCGAACCGTGCGATCGCGCCGACCCGAACGCGTAGACCGCTCCCACTCGCGTCACGAGCAGATAGCCGCGGCCACCGTCGACCACGTCGATTCCCGTGGTGCTCGACGGCAACTGCCGCGCGCCGAGCGAACCGTGGAACGCCGCGTCGCCGAACGTGAACACGCCACCTCGCGAGCTGACGAGGTAGTAGCCCTTGCCCGATGCCGTCACGCCGATGTCGACGATCGTTCCGGGGACCCGCCGCACCGCGAGCGATCCGCGGAACGCAGCGTCGCCCTTGGCGAAAACGCCACCATCGGCCGTGACGATCCAATACCCCTTGCCCGACGGCGTCACCGCGACCGCAGTGACCGCGCCGGCCAGTTCGACTCGCTCGATCCCGCCGAAGTACCGAGCATCGCCGTAGGTGTAGGCGTGCCCACGTCGTGTGACGACGATGTAGCCCTTCCCCGACGGAGTCCTGCCGATCGCTGCGACCGTCGACGCGATCGGAGCCGATGCCGGCGCGCCGTGGAACGACGCACCGCCGACGGCGTACACCGCGCGGTTGGCGTCGAGCCCGACGAAGCCCGGCAAGGTCGTCGTCGAGGTCCCGGTGGTGTTCGTCACGAGTACCCGCGTCGTTGTCGTCGCGCTCGTCGGCACCGCCGAACGATGCCCGACAGCGTCGGTCGCCCGCACGGCGAAGCCGTAACTGTGTCCCTGCGCTCCCGTGTAGTTCGCGGAGGTCTGGTTGGTCGCGCGTCGCCACACCTTCAGCGGTCCGCCGTCGACCGACACGTACACGTCGTACGACGCGACGCCCGACCCGCCGTCGAGACCGCTCCACGTCACCGCGAAACGACCCGGCTGGATCGTTCGCGGCAGCCGTGACACGACCGCGCTCGGCGCACCGGTGTCGATGCTGTTGGACCACACGTTGGTGAGCAACGGCGCTTCGGTATCGAACACGATCGACGCCTGCGCCGTCAGCTTCGTGCGGTTGACGAGGCCGTCGTTCGCGTCGACCACGAACCGCGCCCATCCCTGACCGTTGCCCGCGCCGTCTTCGGGCACGAGGAAGCCACGCTCGTCGATCGGTGTGTCACCCGTCTCGGGGTCGATCGCCTTGATCAGCCAGTGCACCGTGCGCGCCGAACGATCGACCTCGGCCGAGACGTCGACGAACACGTCGCCGTACTCCTCGAACGGGCCGAGCCGCTCCGACCACGCCTGCACACCCGCAGGGACATCGACGGTCTGGTCGGCCCAGCCGAAGTCGCCGAGCTCGAAGGTATCGATGTCGAGATCGGGATCGACCGGCAACGTCACGTCGACGAGCGCGGCCGGGATCGACGCCGGCTGCCGACCCGGCGGGATCACGAGGGAACCCGGGCCGAGGTTCTCGAAGTGCAGCTCGTAGCCGAGCCCCTTCGGGTCCTCGGCCAACCAGTGCGCCGCCCCCGGACCCGTCGGCCCGACGATGTCGTTCGGATCCATCGGCACGTAGATCGCGCCCGTCAGGTTGTAGGCCCGACCGAGCTTGAACTTCGGCTCCTTCTTGCAGTCCTTGCGGCTGAGATCGATCGCCCGATTCGTCTCGGCGAGCAGACGTTGCAACGCCTCGCCGTAATTGCGCTTTCCGACCTTGCGGGCATCGTTGGCCGCGGTCAGGAGCGCGATGTTCTCGCTCACGCCCTGACTGAAGGTGATGAAGTCGAGGGTCGCTCCGATGAATCCGATCACCTTCGCCGACATCTCCGCGACCGGCAACTTGTCGTTCAGCCAGAGGAGATTGCGCGATACCCACTTGCCCAACTTGGTCACACCCTGCGGGTTGAGGTCGAGTTCCTTGGCGAGCTGGGCGAACTTGATGAGATTCGCGCCGGTCGGGTTCTTGGCCACGGCCTTCAGACCCTCGACCCACACCGTCAGGCCGGCACCGACCTGCGTCGCGCCGGTGGCGATGGCGTCCTTGATGTTGTTGAACGCCTGGAGCATCCCGTCGACCGATTGGAACGCGCCGGGGAGCGCGTCGAGACCGCCGGTGAGGATCGAGACGAAGGCATCGAGCAACCCGAGCGCGATGGCCGCGCCGCCGACGATCCCGGCGGTGAAGAACGTCGCTCCGCTGAGTGTGCCGACGGCCGGAACCATCAGCGCCAGCGAGGCCACGATCTTGGCCAGGCCGAGCGGCAACCGCACGACCGCGTCGTCCCAGCCGATGTTGTAGGCCTTCTGTGCGCTCTGCCAACCGGAGTAGGCGAGCTCCACGATCGGCCGAAGACTCTCGATCTTGCGAAGCGACTCGGTGAAGCCGGGGCAGAACTCGCGGTCCGGTTGTTGGGTGATGTGCTGGAGCACCTGGAGGTTGGACCTGATCTTGTCTTCGGTGTCGACCTGTCGCTCTGGTTCCAGGCTGCTGTCGTAGACGAAGTAGCCGACCCACGCGACCGGGCTGAGGTGGCGCGCCAACCAAGCTCCCGCTTCGCCGAGGCCGGTGTCGGCGAGATCGCGAGTCGACGGCACCGCGCGCGAGCGCGGTCCGGGCTTCGCCCGCGGGGCCGGAATATCGCCCGACAGGCCCAGCGCCAACACCGGCCCGACATCGATCACGACGACGCCGGCAGTCGCGGAATCGGCAACGGTGCGCTCCGCGACGGTTCGACCGACCGCGGCGACCGCCACCGTGACCGCGCCGGCGCTCGCCAGCGGCACCATCACATCGCCCGCGGCGTCGGTCACCGCCGCGGCTCCCGGGAGCGCATCACCGGCAAGCGCGATCGCCGAGGCTGCCGGCTCGGGGACACCATCGGCTTCGACGTGCACCGACAGCGCGTCGACCTCGGTGATCGCCAGATCGACGACTCCGCCTCCCGCGGCGATGTCGGCCTCGGCGAACGCGAGGTCGCTCGACGCGGTGTCGTATGCAGTGATGCGGACCGCGCCGGGGGCCAGGCCCTCGAGTTCGTAACCACCATCGGCGTCGGTGATCGCGAGCGATCCCGAACCGTTGGTGGTGCCGGCCGCGACGACGGTCGCCAGTTCCACCGGCTCGCCATCTCGGGTCACGCGACCGACCACCGTCGTCGCGACCGAGAGGTCGACCGAGCGGGTGCTCCCGCCCGCAGCCACGGTGACCTCGACCTGGCGGCTCGCGCCGCCCGCAGCCGCGGCGACCAGCAGATACTCGCCGGGCTCGACGTTCTCGAACTGCGCGCGACCCGAGGTTCCCACCGCCGTGATCCCCACCGACGAACCGCGATGGCTGAGCACCGCCTCGACGGCGTCGACCGAGACGCCGCCGACCGTGATGTCGACCGCGAGCGACGATCCCCCGGGTGCAAGGTCCCCGAGGTCGACGTCGGCGTCGCCATCGGAGACCAGCGAGGTCTCCGTCGACCCGAACGCGTCGCCCGCGACACGAACGGCGTAGGTACCGCCTTCGAGCACGACGACGCGGAAGGCCCCGGCGGGATCGGTGCTCGCCACCGTCACCAGATCGTCGCCCACGAAGAGACCGACGGGGAGATCGCCGACCGGCGAACCGTCGCGGTCCACGACGCGACCAGTCACGGTCGCGCCGTCGATCACGACATCGAGGTCGACGTCGGTGCCCTCACCGTCGACGGTGACCTGCCGGGAGATCGCTCCCCCACCGAAGCTGATCTCGTGTTCGCCCGGCGGCACGCCCGGAAGCGAGTACCGACCCTCTGCGTCGGTGATCGCCGGGACCGGGGCACCGGCGACGATGCGATGCACGAGCAACCCGGGCACGGGTGCTCCGGCATCGTCGGTCACCCTGCCAACGACGTTCGACGCGAGCCCCAACTCGATGTCGCCGTTCGCGACGGCCCCGCCGACGACGGCAACTGCGGTCTCGCCGGGAACGAGTTCGCTTTCGGTCGCCGCGGCATTCACCGTCGCCTCACCAGGAGCGAGGTCCGCGATCGAATACCGGCCGACCAGGTCGGTCGTCGCCTGGACCGGGGGGCCGTCGGCGGGGAAGACGGTGATGGTGGCGTCGGCGATCGGTGCGCCCGTCGACACGCGACGAACCGTCCCCTCGATCGTCCCGCCGATCGGCAGTTCCACGTCGACCTCGACGATGCCGCTGCCCGACGCCGAGAACGCTTGCCGGACCGACGCGAAGCCGTCGGCACCGACCTCGGCCTCCCAGTCGCCCGCGGAGATCCCGGAGACCGCGTAGGAGCCGTCTGCCCCGGTCACTGCTTCGGTCGGCGCCGGCAATGTCGGATCGGTCGCGATGGCGACCGTCGCACCGGCGACCGGATCGCCGCCGGCGTCGCTGACAACGCCGCGCACCGTCGTCCCCGCGCGGAGTGCCGCGTCGTGCTGCGTCGGTGCGTCGTCCGCGAGCGTGATCGTCGAACGTGCGGGCTCGAGCCCCGGTGCCGACACCACGACGATGGCCGGACCCGACGCCAGGCCCGTGAGCGCGAAGTCGCCATCGGTCGACGAGTACGCAACCGAGTGCTCGGAGCCACCGTGGTACACCTCGACCGTGGCGCCGCCGACCGGAGCCCCGCCCGCGTCTCGGGTGATCACACCGTTGATCGAGGACCCGCGCTCGACCTCGATGTCGAGCTGTCGGGCCGGCGCCGACCCGGCAGTCGCCGAGATCGCCGGATTCGGCCGGTGGCCGTCGACCCGCAACGACGCGAGCGAGTTCGGGAACCGCCAGATGCGGAATTCGCCGTCGTACCAGGTGGTCGCGACCTCCGCGGCGCCCTCGGAGTTCGTCGCGATCACGTCGACACGGTCGACGCCCGCATCGTCAGGCGTGTGGACGCGTCCACCGATGACTGCTCCGTCGGTCGTCGCGAACGCGCGCTCGACGAGGTACTCGAAACGATCGTCCGATGACCGCAATCGAACACCGAATGCCTGCGCCTCGCGGGCGGCGGCATTGAGCGCCTTGACGTAGTCGCCCGTCTTGACGCACGGACAGTCGGTCCCCGAACTCGCGTTCAGGTCGTCGAGGAGGCGCGCGAACACCGGCGAACCGCCAGGATCCGCGAACACCGGGCTGAGGTAGGGATCGAGTTCCTCGGCGATCCCGGTCTGGACGGTGCCGTCGCCGGCCTCGAGCACGCCGACCTCGACGTTCCAGACCCCACTCCCCGGCAGATAACGAATCTCGACGCGTCGCGCCGCACCGGGTGGGAGCACACCGTCCGGACCGTCGGCCAACTCCGTGACGACTCCCATGTTGGTGCCCGAGAAGTCGAGTCCTTCGACGAGCGGGTCGTCGAACTGCACGTCGGGCGACGACGCGAACAGGTAGGCGGCCGGGATGTCGTTCACGCCGTTGTTCCGGAACGTGATCGTGATCGGTACGCCGCGCTCCAAGCCCAGCGCCCGCACGGTGCCGGGCATCGACACGTCGAACTCCAACTCGCCTGCGGTGTCGTCGTCGACGACGTTGATCGCAGCAGGGAGCGTCGCCGTGTCGGCACCCTGGTCGACACGGAGGTCGTATCGGCCGGTCGTGATCGCAGTCCTTCCGATCGCGAATCGAGCGAGGAGGTGGCGCTCGTCGAGCAGCGTGACCTCGGTGGCCTCGACCTCGGTCGCGTCGTGGACGATCGTCACGGCAGCGTCGTCGGTGAATCCGTCGCCGCTGATCGTGACCGTGCTGGTTCCCGTGTTCCCGATGACGGCGGGGCTCACGTCGACGATGCCGAAGTCGAGCGGGGCGCGCGTGAGCTGCACCTCGGTCACGCCGTCGCCTGGAGCGACGCGCAGGTACCAGGTCGCGTCCTCGTCGCGAGCGGGGATCACCAACGGCGCGTCGCGCGCGATCAGGTCTCGTGCCGGTACCGGTACTTTGCCGTTCACCGCGTCGATCGTCACGTCGGCGTTCGCGCGCACCACGACCTGGTCGCCGGCGGCGACGGTGACCCGCGCATACGCGGGGCCGTTCGCGAGCGCGAGGTCGAGCGGCGCGAGATCGGTGAGCGCGGGAATCACCAGCTCGGTCCCCGAGGAATCGCTCAGCCGGTTGTTGCCCTCGTCGCTCTCTGCCAGGTTGCCGCGTGCGTCGGCGCGAACGATCACGTGATGCAGGCCGTTGACGAGCGGCGCGAGCGGCGCCGTCACCTCCACCGTGTACTCCCCGCCGGCAGCGGCTCCGGAGTGCTCGACCGCGCCGAGGAGCCGGTCGTTGGCGTCGAGCGTCTCGTCGGCCGAGAGCCACACCTGGTCGGTCCAACGACCGGTCGCTCGCGACCCGGTGTTCGCGATCGTGGCGCGGACGGTCGCGGTGTCGCCGGGCGTCGCCGAGTCGGGCGCGTCGACGTTCGTGACGCCGAGGTCCGGACCTGCGACCGCACCGGTCGACGTGTTGCGCAACACCGACAGGGCGAAGGAGTCGTGACGGAACTTGACGATGTCGGGGAGACGGTCGCCGTCGACGTCGTGGGCGCGCGCCGCGTAGCCCCACAACGATCCCGTCCAGAACCGTTGCACGGGGTCGAAGGTGCCGTCGCCCGCGCCGCGCATCACCTCGACACCCCAGTGGGTCGGGTTGACCGGCAGGTCGAGGTTGCCGTCGACGTCGAGGTCGACGAGCCCGTCGTACGTTCCGCCGCCGCCGCCCCACGTGTACTGCACGGGATCGTCGAAGGTCCCGTCGCCGTTGCCGAGCATCACGAACAGACCGCCGGGATGGATCACCCCGATGTTCGATTGGTAGTCCCACGACTTCTGGATCACGAGATCCTGGTTGCCGTCCGTGTCGAGGTCGCCCGCGAGGAGCGTGTGGACCGCGAGGTTGCGATTGCCGAGAACCACCGGTTGCGAGCTCGTCGGATCGGCGAAGGCACCCGCGCCGTCGTTGCGGTACACCTTCAGCGGCGGGTTCGCTCCCGTGCCCGGGCGGGCGACCAGATCGAGGTCATCGTCGCTGTCGACATCGACGGGAACGACCGGCGTCTGGAACTGGTCGACCGCGCCGTGCGCGATCGTCGGCAACTCGTCGAAGGTACGGTCGCCGTTGTTCCGGAACGGCACGGTCGTCATCTGGCACGGCCCGCACCCCGTGATGCGCGAGTCCAAGATGTCGTCATCGCCGTCGCCGTCGATGTCGGCGACGTGGAACCACGGCATCGAGAACGCGCCGGTGTACGTCGCGATCGTCACGAGGTCGGCGCCGTTCGCTCCATCGCCGAACCAGGCGTTGACCGTGTACTGGCCTGCAGCATCCGCGCCGCGGCACAAGATGTCGTCGTTGCCATCGCCGTCGAAGTCGCCCGACTCGAGCCACTGCTCGGACGCGGTTCGATTGCACGCGAACGTGCCGCGCAGACTCGACTGGATGTCGACCGCGTCGGCGAAGTCGCCGGCACCGAGGTTCTCGAACAGGAGCGCGCGATTGTCGTAGCGCATCGCGATCACGTCGTCGTCACCGTCGTCGTCCCAATCGGCGAAGGCGAAGCCGCCGCGCACCATGGCATACCTGCCAGGAACGGCCGACACCTTGGGCACGAGGAAATCGCCGGGCTCGTCCGGGTCGCCGCGCACGATCGCGACCGCACCGCGGTTTGCCGTGAAGGCACCGCCCTCTTCGCCGGCGACCGCGAGATCGATCGCGCCGTCGTCGTCGAAGTCGTCGATCGCGACACCGCGCACGAACTGCCCGGTTCCATTGGTCAAGTCGGCGTTGATCTGATACGAGCCCACGCGCGCGGCGGAATTATCGGCGATCCCGACGTACGTGTCGAGATCGAACTTGCCGGCGCCATCGTTGCGGGCCACGAACACGAGACCGTTGGTGTCGGGATACGCGAACACCAGATCGATGTCGGAGTCGCCGTCGACATCGACCGGATCGGGCGAATACGGCCCCCAGCCCTGGTTCGTATTGTCGCTGTACAGGTTGTCGGGTGCCGTCGTGTACGCGGCAAGGTCGGTCGCCGCCGGAACGGCGAACGTGCCGTCGCCGTTGCCCCTCACCGTCGTGATGCACGAGTAGCACTGCGAACCCAGCGGGTTCTGGGTCACCTGGAAGCCGCCCATCCCGAGGTCGGTATCGCCGTCGCCGTCGAGGTCTGCGGCAAACAAGTGCGAGGCTGCCTGGAACGGAATCGTGACCGTGTTCGTCTCGTAGGTCCGCGGACCGGTCGCCTTGGCGATCGTGATGTTCTGCGTGAGATATCCGCCCCAGGCGATGTCGAGCGCGCCCGTCCCGTCGAAGTCGCCGACGACGAGCGAGAAGATCGTGCTCTGCGCGGTCGCGAGCACCACGTCGGCGAACGTACCGTCACCCCGGCCGTAGAAGGTCGTGATCGAACCATCTTGCGAGCCGCCCGCGACGACATCGAGGTGACCGTCGCCGTCGAGGTCGGCGACCTTCAGGTCGTCACCGGGCTTGGTGGTCAACGGGGTGAAGACCGGCGCGCCGAGGGTGCCCGATCCGTCGTTCAGCCAGACGTCGTATTCCGACCGTTGCGGCACCGTGCCGAAGACGTCGAGGTCGCCGTCTTCGTCGAAGTCACCGAGACCGACGCCCATCACTCGGTTGGCGCCGGTCCCACCGATCGAGAACGGGGCCGGCTCACCGAACGTGCCGTCGCCCAACCCCAACATCACCGCGACCCCGCCGTTCGCGCCGCAACAGTTGGGGAAGAACGCTGCGACCAGGTCGGCGATGTCGTCGCCGTTCAGGTCGCCCGTCGCGACCATCGGGAACGAGATCTCGTTGTTGGCGTCGCCGCCGGGGAAGTCGGCCGCGTCGGCCGGGGTGTTCTCGGGAACGGCGAACGAGATCGGCGACGGCAAAGCCGCGGTCGCCCCCACCGGTTCGACCGCGGCGCGTTCGAGCGGCGACGTGTCGAGCCGACCGCTCAGCCGCTGCGTGGCCGCGAGTTCCGGTACGTACGCGCGCGATGGCCGCGTGCCCGTGACCCCGAACGCGGCGCTCGCCGAGCCGCCCATCCCGACGAGGTCGGTGCCGACGAGCGCCGCGACCACCGTTAAGGCGATGAACGCGTTCCGTCGATTCCCACCCATTGCCCGCTCCCGCCGCGCCGCTCCCACTGCCCGGGTGGCACCGCACGGAACAGGCGTTAACCCGCCATGAACGCGTTCGCTCATCTGGTGTTCTCCCCCGCCACGCCGATCGGATCCGGCGAAGGCGGCCACCTCCCTCCGAGCGATCGGACGGAGCGCGGGCCGCGACGAACTCGCCGCACCGCCGCAGGATCCTGCGGCGGCGTCCAGCCAGCGTCCATGTCGCAGCGGCCGGCGTCCATCTCGCAGCGGGATGACGACCCCTCGGACGGCGCCCGGGTCTCGGCGCCGGCACGCCTTGTACATTCCGTCACATGTCGGCCCGTGAGGTAGCAGCGCCGGCCCCGGTGCGCCGACCCCGCCTCGATCGACCCGTGGTCGGAGTCCTCTCACCGCCTACTGGTCGAGTCGTGCATCGAGGCCGACGACTTCGACGACGCCCGGCGCGCATTCGCCGCGCTCGATCCACTCGGGATTCGCCTCTCGTCCGACAGCTCGCCGTCGGCGCCCGCCTCGGATTCCGATCCGGCCGTCCCACCTGAGGGGCGCCACCGCAAGCCGGCGTGACCGCGCGGGCCGCGAGGCGCTCGGGCGGTCACACGCCGAGGTCGGCGAGGCAGCGATCGAGTCGTGCGCGGACGAAATCGCCCACCGAGTCGGGGGGCGGTGTCGCCGACGATGCGATCGTGCCGGTCCGGAGACCGACGATCTGGGCCCACCCGTTGATGAGGTGCACGGCCTCCCACGCCCGGAGTCGCTCGTGATCGACCGGCCGGAGTCGCCCGTACGCGCGCAGGTACGCCTGCCCGAGTCGCGGGCCGAGGAGACGCAACAACACCCGTTCGGCGGGCGAGCTCGCCGCGATCGCCGCGATGTGGAACAAGAGGCTCGTACGCGCGACATCGCCCATCGGGTCGTCGAGCGACGCGTCGGTCCAGTCGACCACGGTGTCGCTCTCCCCGTCGGAGACGATGTTCAACGGATGGAAGTCGCCATGGCAGACGACGCGCCCGTGCGACGCGACCGACAGGTCGAGCCGTTCGACCCGTTCCAGCGCGCGCATGAGCGCGGGATCGGGGAACGCCGCGACTTCGTCACGCACGCGCGCGAGCCGAGTCGGTGCCAACCCGTCGACCAATCCGGGCCAACCATCGGTCGGCAGGTCGTGCAGACGAGCGTGGACTCCCGCCATGGCGCGCACCCGGCTCCACGCGCGCCATGGCTGCGTGCCCAACAGTTCGATCAGCGGGCGGCCCGGTGCCCGGACGGCGATCTGCACCGGGAGCCCGAACGGCTCCTCGCAGCCACCCTGCCAGAGCACGACCGGCGTCGCCACGCCGCGAGCGACGGCCCACGACTGCACCGCGCTCTCGCGCATCGCGTCGTCGAGTCGATCGGGGGTCGGTCGGATCCGCAGCACGAGCGGCACGTCCCACCCCGCCGGGAGCGCCTCACCACTGAGCGCGACGAACCAGACGAAGTTGTCCATCCCGCCACTCGCGCGCTCGCACGTCGTGACGGCGACATTGCGGCCGTCGCGGCGTTCGGCGACCGCGATCAGCGCGGCACCCACGGCGGCGGGATCGGCGGGGTCGAGATCCACGTTCACGGATGCCCCCTCGAGCACGTGGGCGCCGCCGCGCCGCGATCCCGACCGTACTCCGCGCCTCACCAGGACCGCCCGTAGGATCCGCTCGTGCCGCTCCCGAGATCGCGACGAACCCTCTTCGCGATCCTCGCGATCGCGTTCGTCGTACGCCTCGGGTTCGCCGGCTTGCAGTTCGGCGACCCGTTGCGCGGCGACCCGCTCAGCTACTACACGATCGGCCGCGACCTCGCGGCCGGCGATGGCTACCCGAGCGCTGCCGTCGGTCTGTACAACCTCGACCAGGAAGCCCACGGTCTCCCGACGGTCGAGGTTCCCGCGAGCGCGTTCTTCCCCGTCGGGTACCCGGCTGTGCTCGGTGTCCTGTTCGCGACCTTGGAGCATTCACCGCTCCCCGACGACGATCGGAGCCTCACCGACGCAGCGCGACTGCTCAACGTCGCGTTGGGGACCCTCGTCGTGTTCCTCACGTTCCGCATCGGCGAGCGACTCTCGGGTGCGCGCGCCGCGGCGATCGGCGCGCTCGCGATTGCGCTGTCGCCGAACCTCGTCGCGCAATCGACGAACCTGCACGTCGAACCACTCGCGACGGCGATCCTGCTCACGCTGCTCCTCGTCGCGATGCGAACGCTCGATCGCGCCGACCTCCGACACGATGCGCGCCCGTCGACGCGGGCACTGGCCGGCATCGGGGTCCTCGCCGGTGCCGGCGCGCTGGTCCGCCCGACGAGCCTGCTCGTCGTCGTCGCGGTGGTCGTCGCGTTGGTCGTCGTCGGCACTCCGTTGCGTCACCTCGTGCGGGCCACCACCGTGCTGGGCGTCTGCGCGCTGCTCGCGATCGCGCCGTGGACGATCCGCAACGCGGTGCAACTCGACACCTTCGTGCCCATCTCCACGGGGATGGCCGACGCGCTGTGCATGAGCCGAAATCCCGATGCCGACGGTCGCTACAAGAACACGGCGTACTGCCGGATCGATCCGGCGACGACGACTCCCGAGGCCTTCGAGGTCGCGCAGTACCGGGCGAACAACGATCAGGCGATGTCGTGGGTGCGGAGCCATCCCGCTCGCGAGGTGGAGCAGTGGTTCTGGCGTACGTACTGGGCCTTCCGCGAAGACCACGACGCGGTCGACGCGGCGCGTCTCGGCGACCACGAGGCGTCGATCGCCGTCGCTGCTGCCGACGCGTGGTGGTTCGTGTTGCTCGCGTTCGGCGCGATCGGCATCTGGCGGCTCGCTCGTCGCGACTTCGCACCAGCGCTGATCATCGCCGCTGCCGCGCTCCTCGCGACCGTCCCCCTGCAACTCCACGGAGAACCGCGCTTCAAAGAGCCCCTCGTGCCGCTGCTCGCGGTGCTCGCCGCCCCGGCGATCCTGGCGGCGGTCGGTCCCGCGCGGTCTCGACGCTCGCGTGGTTCAGCCGGCGAACAGGGTGCCGACCCACCACAGCACCATCACGAGCCCGATCGCCGCGTAGAGCACTGAGCGCACGATCGGCGCCTGGGGGAGATCCGTCTTCGACTCGTCGCGGCGGTACCCACGCACCGGGCTGCCTGGTCGAGCCGACGCGACCGTGCGACGGACGACGCGGTCTGCGTCGCGCTCGCGGTGCACCAACGCGGCGACGTTGCCGACGAACAGCGCGCCCCCGAGCGCAAGGATCAGGTTGCGGAGCACATCGCCGTAGAAGTCCATCGCAACCCGAGGGTATCGGCGCCTCATGGATCGAGAACAACCGCGCCGCCCGACGCCGTCGCGATCAACACGGCGAGCTCGGCGCGATCGATCGGCCGGACCGCCTCTGCCCGGCGCTCGTCGACCGTGCCCGGACCGACGAACCGCGTGAGCAGCGGGACGCCGCCGGCATCGAGGCACACGTCGAGCGCCGTCCCGAGCCCCGACACCGGCACCGCGCCGGCGAGCCGCAGGGAGAAGCACCGGACGGCCTCGCCCGCGATCTCCCGGTCGCCGGCGTCGGCGATGCGATACCGCCCGGACAACACCGCGACGAGGTACGGCGCTGCCGATCCCGCGGTCGCGCCGCCCGGCTCGCGTTCGAGACACGCCGGGAGGCCGTCGACGGGCACACAGTCCCATCCTCGGTCACCGATCTGGATCCGCGTTGCGCCCTCACCGATCTCGACCCGTGCCTCCGAGGTGCGCGCGAGACGGATCCCGAACGTCAACCGTTCATCGCCGCGGGTCCGCGTGAACCGATACTCGACGTCGTAGGCACCGGCGTCACCCGACCGCGCGAGGCGGATCAACTCCTCGGCGACCCGCAGCTCCGCGTCGTCGGGATCGGGCGGCGGCACCTCGCTCAGCGCGGCAACGGCCACGATCGCCACGGCGCAGATCACCCAGGCCGCCGCGCCGATTCGTCGGTCGAGAGGTCGGCCCACGGCACGACGCTAGGCCCCGCAGCGCGACGCCGCGCGAGACTCCGACCATGCGTTTGATCGTCGCGCGGTGTTCCGTCGAGTACCAGGGCCGGTTGGGTGCCCGACTCGCGCCGGCCGTGCGCCTCGTGCTCCTCAAGGCCGACGGATCGATCGCGGTACACAGCGACGCGAAGGCGTACAAACCGCTGAACTGGATGAACCCTCCGTGCACGATCGTGCACACGAACGACCTCATCACGGCCTCGACACCGAAGGGTGAGACACTCGTCATCGAGCTCCACGAGGTCTTCGCCGACGTCGACCACGTACTCGGCAACGACCCGGGGCTCGAGAAGGACGGCGACGAGTCCGAGCTACAGAAGCTGCTCGCCGCGCAGGTGAACGCGCTCCGCGGCGACCTGGTCCTCGTCAAGCGCGAATACCCGACCGACATCGGGCCGATCGACCTCCTCTGTACCGACGGCGAGGGCCGGACGATCGTCGTCGAGATCAAGCGAGTCGGCGAGATCGCCGGCGTCGAACAACTCATCCGTTACCAGGAACGGCTCGATCGCGACTCGCGATTCGCCCCGACGATCGGGATGTTCGTCGCGCAGCGCTTCAAACCACAGGCCCGCGTCTTCGCCGAGAGCCGCGGGATCGAATGCGTCGAGATCGATCTCGCTCGGTTGCGCGGCGACGTCGACGACCTCACCCTGTTCTGAGCGCTTCAGCCACCGATCGTGACGAGACCGATCATCCCCGCGAGTACCACGACCGACGCCAGCAGCCGCTCCCGACCGAGCTGTTCGTGCAAGAACAACCATCCCGCGAGCGCTCCGATCACGACCGACGATTCGCGCAGGGTGGCCACGTAACCAACGTCGATGCCGTCGATCGAGACCGCGACGAGCACGAGCGAGTACGCGCTCGTGAGGCAGAACCCGGCGAGCAGCACGAGCGGCCACTGCTGTACGACCATGCGAACGAACGCGCCGCCGCGTCGCTTGGCGAGGCCCACGATGCACAACGCGACCGCGGTCGTGATCGTGAGCGTGACCCCGTACGCGAAACGTTGGGAGACCTGCGACCCCGCGTGGCGGGCGCCGGCGGCGTCGATCACCGTGTAGCCGCCGATGACCGCCGCGGTGAGCAGCGCCCAGCCGACCGACGCTCGCGCTGCCCCAGGGCGGACCAACGAGATGAGGCCGCCGGCGACGACGGCGAGGGCGACCCAGGCCGCGATCGAGAGGGTGTCGTCGAGCACCATCGCGCCGAGCAGCGCCGCGGCCAGCGCACCCCCACCGCGAGCGATCGGATAGGCGAACGAGAAGTCGCCGTGGTGGTACGCGCGCACCAGACCTTCGACGTAGACGAGGTGCACGAGCGCAGAGCCGACGAGGTACGGCCATGCGGGGCCGGGCGGAAGTCCGACCACTACGACGAACGGCATGAAGATGATCCCGCCGGCCACGAACTGGCCCCACGCCGCCAGCTCGCGGTCGCCGCTCGTCTTGACGATCAGGTTCCACCCGGCATGCAGTGCGGCAGCCGCGAGCGCGAGAAGGGTTGCCGCGAGCATCGCCGCTGGACGCTACGCCAGGTGCCTCCCGACCAGCCGTTGTCACGGTCGACGCGCCACGCGTCGCTGTCGACGCACCTCAGCTGGGGAGGGCGAGGCGGAACTGGGGAAGCACCAGACCTTCGTCGACCGCGACGCACTCGATCGTGACCCGCGCGCCGATTTCGATTCCGTCGGGCGGGGCGTCGACGACATTGCTCACCATGAACACGCCTTCG
>SXJQ01000206.1 GCA_005779345.1 Actinomycetota bacterium | reverse complement strand
GGTGACACCGACGACGTTCGCGATCGTCTGTGAGAACTCGCTGCCCGGCCAGGTGTGGCCGCCACCTTCCACTCGGTACAGCTTCGTCTCTGCGCCCGCGGCGCAGTCGTGCGCGACGATCGTGACGTCGTCGGCGATCGCCTCCTCCTCGGTCGTCGCGTCGCACCCGTTGCGGGCCGCCCACGCCGCGAGGATCTCGGGCACCGACGGACCAGGGTCGACACCCTCGAGGAGACCCGACTCGCCCAACGTCCTGCCGGAACCGTCGGGGGCCGGGAGGTCGAGCGCGTCGGGCCCGAGGCCGCCGTCGAACGCGACGAAACCGTCGGCGGTGCCGTGGAACGTGAGCACCGGCAGCGGACGCACCGGATCACAATCGGCCGGATCCTGGAGCCCGGCAACCGGTGCGATCGCGGCGATTCGGTCCGCGTAGCTGCACCCCACCGCGGTGGTCATCATCGCCCCGTTCGAGAGGCCGGTCGCGTAGACGCGATCGAGGTCGATGCAGACCGCCGCCTCGACCTCGTCGAGCAGGTCGCCGACGAACGCGAGATCGGCGGAGTCCGGCGCGACGTCCCACCGGGCGATCGCACCGAGCCCCTGCGGCGTGACGACGACGAAACCCTGCTCCTCGCCGTATCCCTCCAGGTCGCTCATGACCCGATGGATGTCGGCGCCCTCTTGATACCCGTGGAAATCGAGCACCAGCGGCATCGCCGCCGTGGCCTCATACGACGTCGGCACCGCTCGCCAGTACGTACGCTCGACTCCCCCCGAGGTCGTCGCGACCTTCTCGGCACCCGGAGCGATCGGCGCGACGCCCGAACACGCGCTCGACACCGGCGCGGTCGTCGAGGTCGGCGCACCGGTCGACACGCTCGTCGACACGCTGGTCGAAACCGCCCCTGTGGTCGACGACGACTCCGATCCGTCGTCCGCGCTGCACCCGGTCGCCACCATCGCGATGACGGCCCCCGCGATCGTCGCCCGCATCCTCATCGATCCACTCCCTCGTCGTGATCCCGCATCATGCCGTCGAGCGCGGGTCCGTGTCAGACTCGCCCGCGATGAGCCACTGGCGACGACTCGGAGGCGCGTTGATCGCCCTGGCCGGCGTCGTGGCCGTGGGGACCATCGGGTACGTCGTCCTCGGTTTCGCGTGGCTCGACGCGCTCTACCAGACCGTGACGACCGTCGCGACCGTCGGCTTCCGCGAAGTGGAACCGTTGTCGAATACGGGCAAGGTGTTCACGATCGCGCTGATCCTCGTCGGCGTCGGCACCACCTTGTACGCGTTCGGCGTGTTGATGGAGACCCTCATCGAGGGTCGCTTGCAGGACCTGCTCGGGAGGCGGCGCATGAACCGGACGATCGCCGAGATGCACGACCACGTCATCATCTGCGGATGGGGTCGGGTCGGGCGCAGCATCGCCGAGGACCTCGGCGCGGGCGGGCGACCCGTCGTCGTCGTCGATCTCGCCCCCGAGCGCGTCGAGGCGTGCCCGCTCCCCTGCCTGCTCGGCGACGCGACCGAAGACGAGACGCTCGAGCAGGCCGGCATCGCTCGGGCCCGTGCACTGGTCGCTGCCGTCGACAGCGACGCCGCGAACCTCTTCGTGACCATCAACGCACGCGCGCTGAATCCGGGCCTCTTCATCGTGAGCCGCGTGAGGAGCGACTCCAACGAGGACAAACTCCGGCGCGTCGGCGCCGACCGTGTCGTCAATCCGCAGGCGATCGGTGGCGCGCGCATGGCCGCGTTCGTATTGCAACCCAACGTCGCGGAATTCGTCGACGTCGTGATGCACGACCGCAACCTCGAGTTCCGTCTGGAGGAACTCGTGGTGCCGCCGGGGTCCGCGCTCGACGGCGCGACGCTGCGCGATGCCCGGCTGCGCGACCAGACCGGCGCGATGGTCCTCGCGCTGCGCGACGAGGCGGGCGCGTTCACCACGAACCCGACCCCGGAGTCGGCGATTCGCGCCGGGCAGGTCTTGATCGCGATCGGCACCGGCGATCAACTCTGCGCGCTCGAGGCGATCCTTCGCGACTGACGGTCGGTCACCCGGATCGATCACCCCGGATCAGGGGACTCGATTTGCTGTGCCAGCGACTTCGGCGCGACCTGCCGATACGCGTCGGCGATGATCGCTTCGAGTTCGGCGCGGTCGAACCCGCGGTCGAGCCGGACGCCGATCCAGCCCCGCCCCCCGACGTAGGGCGGGCGGAAGAACCGCTCGGGCTCCTCTTCGACGAGGTCCTCCTGGACGCCGGGCGGCGCCGCGCACCAGATCCCGAGGATGCCGTCGCCGTGGTGGTCGTCGACGAACATCACGATCGACTTCTTGCCGCGCACGAACCACGCCGGCGACCCGTGGCTGAGCCGCTCGGTCACCTCCGGCAACGCGAGACAGAGCGATCGCACCTGTTCGAGTGCGGTCGGCCGGCCACGCGCCATCGTCAATGCACCTGCTTGGACTCGCCCGCCCAGTACGGCTCGCGGAGCTTGAACTTCTGCAGCTTGCCCGTCGCCGTACGCGCCAGCGCGTCGCGGAACTCCAGTCGCTTCGGGCACTTGTACCCGGCCAACTTCGTCTTCGTGTAGGCGATGAGTTCGTCGGCGGTCACGGTCGCCGTTCCGGCACGCACGACGAGTGCGAGCACGAGTTCACCCCACCGTTCGTCGGGAACCCCGATGACCGCGACCTCGGCGACATCGGGATGGCTGAACAACGCGTCCTCGACCTCGATCGAGCTCACGTTCTCACCACCCGAGATGATGACGTCCTTCTTCCGATCGGAGATCACCACGTAGTGGTCGTCGTCGAGCGCGGCGCCGTCGCCGGTGTGGAACCACGGGTCGCCGTCGGGGTCGTCGGCCGCCGGTCGGATCGCGTCGGCGGTGGCGTCGGGCTGTGCCCAGTACCCGGCCATGATGACGTTGCCGCGCGCGAGCACCTCGCCGTCGGGGCTGATCCGAACGTCGATGCCGATCGCGGGGGCACCGGCACGGCTGAGGCGCCGCGCTCGGTCGGTCGGATCGAGTGGATCGAGCTCGGCGCGGGCGCGGTTGATCGTGAGCAGCGGCGACGTCTCGGTGAGACCGTAGATCTGGATGAACTCCCACCCGAGTTCGCTCTCGACGCGTTCGATCGTCCGCGTCGGCGGCGGCGCGCCGGCAACCACGATCCGCACGCGATCTCGCCCGGGCACGGGATCGTCCCACTCGGCGGCAGCGTCGAGCACCATGTTGACGACCGCGGGCGCGCCACACAGCAGCGTCACGCCGTGCTCCTCGACGCGCCGAAGGATCTCGGCACCGTCGACCTTGCGCAGCACCACGTGGGTACCGCCCATGCCGGTGAGGCCGTAGACCATGCCCCAACCGTTGCAGTGGAACTGCGGCAGGGTGTGCAGGTACACATCGCGATCGCTCACCGAGGTGTGCCAGCCGAACGTCGTCGCGTTGATCCAGAGGTTGCGGTGCGTGAGCTGCACGCCCTTCGGGCGCGCGGTGGTGCCGCTCGTGTAGTTGATCGTCGCGGTCGCGTCTTCGTCGGGGATCCACGCACGCGGTTCCGCACCGAACCGGAAGAGCTCCTCGTCGGCGGCCGCACCGATCACCAGCCGGCGTTCGCAGTCGACGTCGGCGAGCGCATCGTCGAGCTCGGGATCGACGAGCAGCAGCCGCGCACCGGAGTGCTCGATGATGTACTTCACCTCTTCGGCGACGAGCCGGAAGTTGATCGGGACGAGGATGCGGCCCGAACCCGACACCCCGAAGAAACTCGTGTAGAGGCGCGCCGCGTTCTGGCTGACGATCGCGACCCGATCGCCGGCGCCCAACCCCATCGCGTCGAGACCGGCGGCCTGCGCGCGGGCGCGTTCGGCGACCTGCCGGTAGGTGAGCGACCCCCACGATGCGGCCGGCTGGTCGGGTTCGTCGACCAGGCCGACACGTTCGGGGAACACCTGCTCGGCGCGACGCAAGAAGTCGTTGACGGTGAGTGCGACCTTCATGGGACTCCTCTCAACCGCGCACGTCGGCCAGCGGTACGAGCGTGGCCTGCGGTGTCTCGATCTCGCCTTCGGGGAGGAAGAACCGCCAGACCACCATGCCGAACGGGCGCCCCTCCGCGTCGATCCAATTCGGGACCCCGGGGTCTTCGTGCGCGATCACGATCCGAAAGGTGCCATCGGGCTCCACGGTCGTGTTCGCCCGGTTCCGTCCGGACGGACGGTGCGCGTAGTCGTACGTCTGGAGATAACGATTCCAGATCGAGACGTTGCCGAACGCACATGCCGGCCAGCGGCCGGTGATCACCAGCGCCTCGTCGGGCGCGAGCAGGTACGGCGCCATGGAATAGGCGGCGTCGAACGCGGAGAACGCCAGGTCGCCAGGTGTCTCCGGCGCATGGAAGTGGTTCGGCGTCGTCGATACCCACGTCGGCTGTTCGCGCTCCCCCGGCTTCGCTTGCTCGAGGGTGCGACCACGAACGAAGTTGCCCACACGACGGATACCCGCGGCGACCGAATCGTCGTCCCATGGCGCCGGGGGGCCCGGATCGGCGAGGTTCTCGATCGCGAGCGGGATGCGCGCGTAGGCGTTGGGGTCCTTGCCCGCATACTCCGGTTCTTCGAAATAGCAGCGCACGATGAGCTCGCTCGCTCCGTTCGGGAGCGCCATCCAGTTCCGGGCGCGCGGTTCGCCCCCGAAGAACACCTCGAAGGTCCCGTCGGTCGCGACATCGAAGTCGACGTGGCGCAACACGCCCGCGGTCGCTCCGCTGTAACCGCCGTCGGCCGTATTCGTCTCGATCGTGAACGAGAAGTACGGCGAGCGGTCGGTCGTCCCCGAGACCCGGTAGCTGCAGTCGTCGCGGACCGGCGCCGTGAGATAGAGCGCGTCGGGATTGTCGCCGAGCATCTTGCGGGTGCGGGTGACGATCGGCCGGAAGATCGGCCGCTCGGGGTCGCTGTCGAACATCAGCAGGCAGGCGCCCTCGATCGTGTGCATCACCGAACGGAACCCGTCGGGCAGGTCGCCGAACGCCTCGGCGCCCCACTCGTCGCCGAGGTACCGCTCCTCCACCTCGTGGAGCAGCGCGAGGAACTCACGGAACGCAGTCCGCGACTCGGACGCTTGGCTCATGGCGCGACTCCAGGGCTCGTCGGGGCGACGCCGTGCCTATCGCCCCGATCGCCCGGCGCGCAACTACTCCGGCGCAACTACCCCGGCGTGCTCGGCGCGCCGGACGCACCGGGCAACGACGTACCGGGCATCGGGGCAAGCTCGGGCAGCGTGAACCCGACACAGGCGCCGCCACCGTCGCGGGGCACCGCGAAGACCTCGCCCCCGTGGGCGAGGACGATGTCGTGCACGATCGAAAGGCCGAGCCCGGAGCCGGGACGGCTGCGAGCGGCCGGGGTCCGATAGAAGCGGTCGAAGATGCGGCCACGATCCTCGGGAGCGATGCCCGGCCCGCGGTCGAGGACCTCCACCCGTCCGTTCGCGACACGAACGTCGAGCGGACCCTGGCCCTCGTCGAACTTCGCGGCGTTGTCGAGCAGGTTCCCGATCGCGCGTTCGAGCGCGAGCGGGCGAACGCGCCGCACCGTTGCATCGGCATCGACGCGAACCTCTCGCCCCGTGCGGCGACGCACTCGCGCCGCGACACGTTCGACGACCTCGGCGAGACCGACCGCCTCGACAGGCTCCTCGCCGCGTTGATCGGTCGCGAGTTCAACGAGCTCGTTCACGAGCTCGGTGAGTTCGCGGGTCTCACCGTCGAGATCTTCGAGGAGCCGCGTTCGTTGCTCCTCGCTCAACTGCTCGAATCGCCGTGCAACCGAGACGTTCGTCCGCAGGCTCGTCAGCGGCGTCCGCAGCTCGTGACCCGCGTCGTGGATCAGTCGCTGTTGGTCGTCGCGCGAGCGCGCCAACGCGCCGAGCATCGCGTCGAGCGCGCCACCGAGTCGTGCCGTCTCGTCGCGGCCGCCGACCGGGACCTTCACATCGAGTCGCCCCGACCGCCGGACCTCGTCGGCCGCCGCAGTGAGCAGCAACAGACGGCGGGTCATCCGACGGGCGAGCCACCACCCGACGAGCGCCGCGACCACGACGGCGGCGGCGACCGCGGTCAACGTCCGACGCAACAAGCCGTCGAGCAGGCGATGCGTCTCCTCGAGATTGCGTGCCACCTGGACGGCACCGCCCGAGACGCCCTGGGTCAGCATCCGGTAGGGGTCGTCGCCGACGGACACGTCGCGTCGCACCGAGGTCGACGTGCTCCCCGCGGCGAGCGCCCGCTCTCGATCGCCGACCGGGAGCTCGTGCTCGCCGGGATCGAGAACGATGGCCCCCGACGCGTCGATCGCCTGGACGATCACCTGCTCGGTTCCGCCCGGCGTTCGCAGCGAGTCGTCGCCCGACCCTCCGAACCGAGCCTCGTCGCGTTCGTGTTCGAGCCGCGCGACCACCTCGGCCATCGCTCGGTCCAACGACGCGTCGATCTCGTCGCGCAACTGATCACTCGTCGCGAAGTAACTCCATGCGCCGATCGCAACCGACGCGCCGACCGTGACCACCACGATCGCCGCGACGATCTTCACTCGCAAGTTCATGGCTTCACCCGCAAAGTCATGGTTCGCGCACCGTGTAGCCGACTCCACGTACCGTGTGGATCAGCTTCGGTTCGCCTTCCAACTCCACCTTGCGTCGCAGATAGCTGACGTACACCGCGAGGTTCTTGGAATCCGGCCCGAAGTCGTAGCCCCAGATTCGGTCGTAGATCGTGCCGTGCTCGAGCACCACGCCGGCGTTCTCGACCAACAGCTCCAACAGGTCGAACTCGGTCTTCGACAGCTCGATCTCGCGCTCTCCCCGCCACACGCGCCGCGCTGCACCATCGACCCGCAGGTCGCCGACCGAGAGCACCGACCGCGCGCTCCCGGGCTCGTCTTCGACCGACTCCAGCCGCGGGCGGCGCAACAGCGCACGGATGCGCGCGAGCAACTCGTCGAGCTCGAACGGTTTCGGGAGGTAGTCGTCGGCGCCCGCATCGAGCCCGGCGACGCGATCGGCGGTCTCGGTCCGGGCCGTGAGCATGAGGATCGGCGTGGCGATCCGTTCGGCGCGCAACACCCGACAGGCCGTGATGCCGTCGATGCTCGGCATCATGAGGTCGAGCACGATCACGTCGGGCGGCGCGACGCGCACGGCGTCGAGGGCAGCAGCGCCGTCGCCGACGAGCACGACGTCGTAGCCGTCGAGGTCGAGCGCGCGACCGATCGACTCACGGATCGCACGGTCGTCGTCGGCAACGAGCACGCGGAAACTCACACGCCCATCATCGCCCACTCGGGTGAGAGTTCGGTGAGATACCCGAGGGTGCTCAGCCGGGAAAGCGCGTATAGGTGTCGACGATCGCCAACCCGAACTCCGCCGGCGCCGGACGATCAGTCCGCAACACCTCGCGCGAACGGAGGTCGGCCTCGATCGTGTCGAGGATCCGATCCAAGGTGAGGTCGTCGCCGT
The DNA here is from genome assembly GCA_005779345.1 of Actinomycetota bacterium. Lineage (GTDB taxonomy): Bacteria > Actinomycetota > Acidimicrobiia > IMCC26256 > PALSA-610 > SXJQ01. The sequence goes on along the minus strand of SXJQ01000206.1, from coordinate 9,000 downwards.
GCTCCGCCCAGCGACGCCGATCGGCGTCGTCGACGAAGCAGTAGCCCTTCCAGCTCACCGAGAAACGGATGCTCGCGGGATCGATCTCGGCGACCACCGCGTCGCCGTCGCGCAGTTGCCACCGCGCGCCGGGGTGCAGCCGCATCCCGGGCCGCGCCGACCGGATCGCGGTGTCGTCGCCGGCGACCCGATCGACGCCGTGGAAGACCGTGTCGGTGTCGAGCACGAGCGCAGTGTCGTGGCGGGGTGCGACCTCGACCCGCGGCCCGTCGGGGCCCTCGGGGTACGTGACGAGCGCGCCGCTCTCGCCAGGGCCGAAGAACGACACGCCGGTCGCGATCGGCATCCGCCAGCGATCGAAGAGTCCCGAATGGTGCATCGCGACGACCAACCACTGCGGCGTCACGGTGCGGTTCGCGCCTCGGAACTCGGGGACGTCGGTGTGGATCGCGAGTTCCTGCCCGGGCAGGTAGAGGTTGGCGAACACGATCGCAGGAACGACGAGTTCGCGACCGTGGATCGAGCGGGCGGCGGCCGCGAGGCCCTCGTGGTGGAGGAAGGGTTCGATCCCGGGCGCGGTGATCTCGTCGCCGTAGGCGTAGGTCTCCCGGAAGTAGTTGGTGCGGGCCGCGACCGTCCCGACCGGCTCACCGTTGCCGTGCCGGAGGTGGTTGCGGATGGCGTCGATCCGTTGGGGGAGCTCGGGCGCGTACCCGGTGTCGTGGCCCTCGTTCGAGTACATGCCGTAGGGTCCGAATGCGTCGCGCACCCGCAACATCGATTCGGCTCCCTCCGCACCGAGCAGGGGGTCGAGCAGGATCGCCATGCGCGCAGCCTGCCAGATCCGGTCGCACCCGGCCATCATCCGCCGGTCATCTCACCGAGGAGCACCATGACACTGCGAGTCGTCGGCGCCGGCGTCGGCCGAACCGGAACTCACTCACTCAAGGTCGCACTCGAACAGCTCCTCGGCGGCACCTGCCACCACATGATGGAGGTGTTCGGTCGACCTCACGAGGTACCCGTCTGGCAGGCCGCCGCCGATGGGCAGATGCCCGACTGGCACGACTTCCTCGGCGACTTCACCGCGGCCGTCGATTGGCCGAGCGCGGCGTACTGGCCCGAACTCGCCGAGGCGTATCCCGACGCGATCGTGTTGTTGTCGGTCCGCAGCCCCGAGGCGTGGTGGAAGAGCGCGAACGACACGATCTTCAACGCGTTCCGCGACACCGAGTCGGTCGCGCTCGACGAGATCGACGACCCGTGGAAGCGCATGGTCACCACGATGTTGCGCAACCGCTTCGGCGAGGGGTTCGACGCCACGACGATGCAGGCCGCCTACGCCGCGCACAACCAGCGGGCGCGCGACACCATCGACCCGGCCCGACTCGTCGAGTGGACCGCGACCGACGGCTGGGAACCGATCTGTGCCGCGCTCGGTGTTCCCGTCCCCGACGAGCCGTTCCCGCTCACGAACACGACCGACGACTTCCGCGAGCGAATGGGCCTCGGGCCGCTGTAGATCGGGTGATCGGGGCCCGGCCGTTCGGGCTCAGGCCGCCCCGGAGTCGGCACCAAGCGGACCGACCGGACCGAACGGACCCGGGCCGAAGACCCGGGCGGCGAACCGGTCGGCCATCCGCGCGTAGCCGCCGGGGTTCGGATGGAGATCGTCGGGCAGATCGCCGGCGTCGGCGGCGCCGAACAACTCGAGCCCGTCGAGGTAGAACAACTGCGAGTCGCCCGCGGCGCGGCGCGCCGCCACGAACTCCTCGAGCACGGCACGGACTCGCCGCAGTGTGAGGCTTCCTTCGCGAAGCGCGCGCGGGCCTTCGATGACTGCGAACTTGCGATCCGCGGTCGGCAAGGTCGGGCCCGGATGATCTTCGGCGCTCGGGCAGAAGATCGGTGACACCACGAGGAACGGCGTGTCGGGGCACTGCTCGCGGATCGTGTCGACGAATCCGTGCAGCGCGGGACGGAAGATCCGTTCCTTCATCGAGTCCATGTTGATGACGTTGATGCCGACCTTGAGGCTGATGAGATCGGCGTCGAGGTCGCGCATGGCGCGCGCGACGTAGGGGTCGAGGTGACATTGACCGGCCAGCGCGAGGTTGATGAGGTCGACACCACCCTGCCGGGCGGCGAGCGCCGGCCACGTCTCGGTCGGTGCGGTCACCTCCATGCAGTGGCTGATCGAACTTCCGTGATGCACCCAGCGACGCGCGCCGCTCGGAACGCACGCCTCGACGCGGGCACCGTCGGCAACCCGGAGCGCGAGGATCTCGACCGCGGCCGACGTCGGGAGCCAGAGTTCGACCTCGTGCAGCCCGCTCCCGAGATCGTCCCAACGCGCCGTGATCGGGTCGCCGGGCTCGATGCCGACCACCGCGCGCGTCATCATGTCGAGGACGATGACCGTTCCGCCGTCGGTGGCGAACGGACGAACCTCGCCATCGACGACCAGGTCGTAGCCGTGCACGCGCCGCGGCTCGTTCTCGCCCCGAAACGACGTCGGCACGACGACGAGTTCCACCCACGGCGAGTCGGTCGCGAAGACGAGGCGGACACCCGAGGGCATCCGCACCATCGCCTCGACGAACAGGTCGGGGATCTGCGCGCGCGTCCAGTCGGGGAGCCGGCGCGGCGAGACGCCGGCATCGCCGTGATCGAAGCCGAGGGCGTTGCGCCACTCGACCACCCCGCCGACGAGTTGCAGTTCCTGGGCCATCGTCGTGCTCCTAGAGGTCGGTGAGCGGGCGGCGGTCGGAGACCTCCGGCTGACGTCCGATGCGCAGCGGGCTGAGCGGCGCGTCGACCAGCAGCGTGCGGTGCACGTGGGCCTGCAGCGCGTGGAGCTTGCTGCGCCAGGCGCACACGCGAGCGTCGTGCTCACACGCCTGCTCGAACGCCGCCCAGGTATCGAAGTCGGGAATCGCCCAGATGACGATCACCTCGTCGTCGCTCATCATCGCGGTACGGAACGCACCCGCGAGGGTGAGGCCGTGCGGTTCGACCACCGCGCGGCCCTCGTCGCGGACCGCGTCGAGAAGGCCGCGTGCGCCGCCGGGCGGCAACTTCACGGTCTCGTGCGCGTACACGTCGCCGCGGATCCCCGCCGCGTTGCACTCGGCGATGGTCGGGCTCCATGGCTCGGGCACGAGGATCCGGTCGAATCCGCCGCGACGGAACTCCGCGGCCTGCGCCCACCATTCCGCCAGCAGCGGGTCCTGCAAGGTGGGCCGGCCGAGTTCGTGCGCGAAGTCGGCCGCGAGCCCGTCCCAGCCGTCGATCTCCCAGAGGTTCACGACCTCGGGCCAGCGCCCGGTACTCCCGACGGTCCCCCACACGCCGAAGCAGAGCTGACGCCGTTCCGCTCGCGCCTCTGGGCACCAGTTCGCGGTCATGTGATGCATGTAGCGCGCGCGGTTGTGCCCGCGGATCTCGATGAACTCGTGGATGTAGACCCGATCGTTCGCCACGCCCGGCGACCCTAGAGGATCGCGGTCGACCCCCGTCAGGAGTCCAGCCATTCGGCAAGAACCTCATCCGTGTGCTCGCCGATCTCCGGAGCACGTCGGTGAACGAGTGCGGGTGTCGCGAAGTAGACCCCGTCGACCTCCCGAATCGAACCTCGCGCGCGCACCTGCTCGTCGGCGACGAGGTCGGCGAGATCGTTCACCGACGCGATCGGGATCCGCGCCGCCCGGAAGCGGGCCAACACCGTCGCGCGATCGTGGCGGTGGATCCACGCGGCAACCGCGGCGTCGAGCGCATCGCCCTCGGCCCCCACGCGCTGCGCCGCGAAGCGCCAGCGGTCGCGATCGGCATCGTCGTGGAGGCCGATCACGTCCAGCACCCGGGCGACCTGAGCGTCGGTCGGACCGGAGAGCGCGATCCAGCGATCGTCGGCGGTGCGGTACACGTTGCGGGGCACACCGCCCGCGATGCGCGAGCCGCGTCGGTGTGGTGGGAGCGCCGGGGGCCGCCACGCGACGAGCGCGCTCGACAGCAGCGTGACGATCGGTTCGTACATCGCGATGTCGATGAACGATCCGAGTCCCGGTGCGGTGGCGGCGTTCGGGATTCGGGCGGTCGGTCGCGCGTCGCGTGCGTAGAGCGCGGCAAGGACCTGATTGAGCCCGGCAACCGCGGCGAGGGTGTCGCCGAGTGCGACCGACGGGAGCGTCGGCGGACCGTCGGCGTCACCGTTCAAGTGGGCGAAGCCGCCGAACGCCTCGACGATCGAACCGTTGCCGGGCACCTCGGCGAGCGGACCGCTCGCGCCGAAGGCCGTGACCGACACGTAGACGACCCGCGGGTTGCGGGCGGCGAGGTCGACGTACGACCACCCCCGAGCGGCGAGCCGGTCCTGCGGTTGATTGACGACGACGACGTCGGCGACGGCGGCGAGGTCCGCGACGCGCGCGTCGGACGCGACGACCGATCGCTTGTTGCGTGCCGCGAGCGTCCACGCGACCCCGCGACCGTCGCGGGTCTCACCGACGCGGCGCAGATCGTCGCCCGCCGCCGGTTCCGCGGTGACGACGTCGGCGCCGAGATCGCCGAGCATCGCCGCGAGCAACGGCGCGGGGAACAGATTCGCGAGGTCGAGTACCCGCAGCCCTGACAACGCGCCGTCCATCGACCCTCCTCCCCCCAGCCTTCGTTGAGCGGTCCGGCGTGCATTATGCGCCGGACCGCTCAACGAAGGGGGCGGTCCTCGTAGGATGCGGCCCATGGTGGCCATCACCGACGACGGGGTCGCGGCCCTGCGTCGCCGCATCGGCGTCGCGCAGCCCCACCCGCAGCCGCCGCACTACCGCTTCCCCAACGAAGATGCGTTCCGCCACGTCGCCGAGGCCTACGGCGACGACAATCCCCTGTGGTCCGATCCCGCCCACGCCGCGAGGAGCCGCTGGGGCGGACCGATCGCTCCGCCGCACCTCAACGGTGGCGACACCATGATCGGCGAGAACGAGGTCGACGTGCTCGACGCCGACACCCGCGACCTGCTGCGCGGCGACCCCATCCGCGGCGCGCACGCGTACTACGCAGGAAGCTTTCGCGAGTGGTGGGAACCCCTGCGCCCGGGCATGCGCGTCGGCCGGCGCAATGCCCTGGTCGGCGTGCACGACAAGGTGAGTGACTTCGCGTCTCGCGCGGTGCACGAGTGGACCGGCGAGGTATTCGCGGCCACGGCACCGCGGCCGCTCGCGCTCAACGCCCAGTACCGGCTGATGATCCGGACCGAACGTGACGCGGCGGAGGCCCGCGGGAAGTACGACACGATCGAGATCCGCCCGTACACCGACGACGAGTTGGCGCGCATCGACGATGCCTACGCCCACGAAGTCGACCGCCGACGCGGCGCCGACCCCCGCTGGTGGGAAGACGTCGAAGTGGGCGACGAGATCGGGCCGATCGTGAAAGGACCGCTCCGGGTCACCGACATGGTGTGTTGGCACGTCGGCGTCGGCATGGGGCTCTATGGCGTGAAGGCGCTGCGACTCGGGTACGAGCAGCGCCGCCGCGTCCCGAAGTTCTTCCGACCCGACGACCTCAACATCGCCGACGTCCAGCAGCGCGTCCACTGGGACGCCGAGTGGGCACGCCGCGCCGGCAACCCCGCGATCTACGACTACGGGCGCATGCGCGAGACCTGGCTGATCCACCTCTGCACCGACTGGATGGGTGACGACGCCTGGCTGTGGAAGCTCGACTGCGAGTTCCGACGGTTCAACTACGTCGGCGACACCCACTGGATGCGGGGCCGCGTGACGCGTCGCTACCTCGCCGACGGTGAGCGACCGGCGGTCGACCTCGACGTCTGGGGCGAGAACCAACGCGGCGAGACGACGACGCCGGGACACGCGACGATCCTGCTCCCGAGCCGCGAACACGGCGCGGTTCGCCTCCCCGAACCACCGGGGCGCGCGACGGGTTGCGCCGACCTGCTGTGCGCGCTCGTCGATCGATTCGCGGAGCAGCGATGATCCGGCGCGTCGGCGGCAACCTCGGTCACCGCGCCGGCGACACCGGCGACGTCGCCGAGGCCGCCATCGCGCTCGAACGCGACGGCTACGCCGTGCTGCGCGCCGTGTTCACCCCCACCGAGGTCGCAGAACTCGCTGCCGAGATGGAACAGGCATTCGCGGAGCGCGACGCCGAACGCGGGCGCTCCGATCGCGACGAGTTCCGCTACCAGATGCTCAACTACGGCGCGGCATCGCTCCGCGCGATCGCGCACCCTGAGATCCTCGCCGCGATCGAGCCGCTCCTCGGCGAGGACTGCCACGTGATCGCGAACACGGCGTGGCGGAACCCACCCGACTTCCGCGGCGGGCCGTGGCACTGCGATGCCGGACCGCACGTCCCGCGCCCCGCCGACGTCGCTTGGGACGATCGCATCCCCTACCCGGTCTTCGCGATCGGCGCCCACCTCTTGTTGCGCGAGTGCGACGTCGTCGACGGCCCGACCGCCGTCGTCCCCGGCTCGCACCGATCGGGGCGGATCCCCGACTACGCACGCGTCGACGAGCCCGACTTCGGATACGAGGGCCGCACGCCGGTGCTGCTCACCGGCGCGGCCGGCGATGTCGCGCTGTTCGTCTCCGACGTCTGGCACCGTGGGATGCCCGCAGGCGCCGGTGGCCGCGGGCGCCGCTTCTTGCAGTGTCACTACGGACGCCGCGACCTCGCCCAGCGGATCCGCCCGACCGCCGAGGTGCACCACCTCACCGACGACGCCGTCGCCCGCGCGGACTCACCGCGGCTGCGCACGCTCGTCGGCCTGCACGACCCGTACTTCTACGACGGCTGACCCCCGACACCCGTCACGGATCGGCCACGACGGGCGGCGGATCGCCGGCACCGGCACCGGCACCGTCGTGGGCGAGGTGCGCGAGCAGCGCCGCGCTGATCTCGCCCAGCGCGTCGCGCTGTGCCGGCGACAACGGATCCAACAACGCCGCCCGCACCGCCTCCACGTGACCGGGCGCGGCCGCCGCGAGCGCCGCGAACCCCGCGTCGGTGAGCGCCGCCACCGTGCCCCGTTTGTCGCTCGGACACTCGCGCCGCACGACCCAGCCCTGGGTCTCGAGCCGCGCGACGGCGTGGGAGAGGCGGCTCCGCGACGACAGGGTCGCGTCGGCGAGTTCGCTCATGCGCAGCGCTCGCCCGTCGGCCTCCGAGAGCCGCACGAGGATCTCGTAGTCCGCGTGCGACAGGCCCGAATCGGCGGCGAGCTGGCGGTCGAGCCGCTCGAACAGCAGGCGATGGACCTCGAGGAACGCGCGCCAGGCGCGCTGCTCGTCGCGGGTCAACCATCGGGTCATGCACCGAACCTAGGGGAATCTTGTTGACACTTCAACTATTGGTTGGTACAGTGCTCAATAGTTGAACTCTCAACCACTGTCCCCCGGGCAACGCCGACCCAAGGAGCACCGACATGACCACCACCGAAACCACGACCGCGGCCAGGATCGGCACGATCGCCGACCTCGCCGCAGGAACCTGGATCATCGACGCCGGCCATTCGCACGTCGGCTTCAGCGTCCGGCACCTCGCGGTGAGCAAGGTCCGCGGCCACTTCACCTCGTTCGCCGGCACACTGACCATCGCCGAGGACCCCCTCGCGTCGTCGGTCGAAGCCACGATCGATGTCGCGAGCATCGACACCCGCGACGAGGCGCGCGACCACCACCTGCGGACCAGCGACTTCTTCGCCGTCGAGGAGTTCCCGACCCTCGAATTCCGCTCCACCGGAGTGCGGACCGCCGGCAACGACTACGTGATCACCGGCGACCTCACGTTGCGGGGGATCACGCGGACGGTCGAGCTCGCGCTCGAGTTCCACGGCGTGAGCGCCGACCCCTGGGGCGGCACGCGTGCCGGCTTCACCGCCGAGACCAAGATCGACCGCAAGGACTTCGGTGTGAACTGGAACGCACCGATCGACGGTGGCGGTGTGGTCGTGGGTGAGAAGGTCACGATCACCCTCGAGATCGAAGCCGTCCGCGAGACTGCCTGAACCGCGGTTCCGACCCACCCGAACACTCGATCCAGGAGGGCCGCGATGCAGGTGCGAGAACTCGGACACGTCGTGCTCTACGTGCGCGACCTGGCGGCCTCACGCCGCTTCTACGGCGAGGTGCTCGGCTTCCCCGAGATCACCGGCGGCCGCCCGATCGCCTTCCCCGCCGCAGCGTTCACGACCGGCCGGACCCACCACGAGCTGTTGCTCATCGAGGTCGGGCCCGACGCGGCGCCGCTCCCCCACGGGCGCCGCGTCGGGATGTACCACATCGGTCTCAAGATCGGCGACGACGACCAGGAACTCCGCGACGCGATCGTCGACCTGCGCGACCACGGCGTCGAGGTCGTCGGGACCGCGGATCACCACGTGTCGCACAGCGTCTACCTCGCCGACCCCGACGGCAACGAGATCGAGTTGTACGTCGACGTGCCGGGTGCCGACTGGCGGTCGGATCCGAACCTCGTGATGCAACCGACGCGACCACTCCATCTCTGAGGCGGTGACGACGATGGTTCCCGAACTCCCCGCACTCTCGAGGCCGGCATCCGTATCGAGACGAGCGATCGGCGAGTTCGCCGTCAAGGGTCACACGGTCGTGCGTCAGCTCGTGACAGCCGACGAGCTCGCTCCGTTTCGCGCCGCGATCGAGTCCGAGATCGAGCGGTGGGCCGCGACCGCGCCGCCGCTCGCCGATCGCGACACCTACCACCGCGCGTTCGTGCAGGTCCCCAACCTCTGGACCCGCGACGAGACCGTGCGTCGGTTCGTGTTCGCGCCGCGGTTCGCGAGTGTCGCCGCCGAATTGCTCGGGGTCGATGCGGTGCGCCTCTACCACGACCAAGCGCTGTGCAAGGAGGCCGGCGGCGGCGCGACCCCGTGGCATCAGGATCAGCGTTACTGGCCGCTCGACACCGACAAGACGATCACGATGTGGATGCCGCTCGTCGACGTGCCGGCGGAGG
>SXJQ01000205.1 GCA_005779345.1 Actinomycetota bacterium | reverse complement strand
TCATGCGCGCCACCGACGTGATGCTGGCCGGCAAGGTCTGCGTCGTGCTGGGCTACGGCGACGTCGGCAAGGGCTGCGCGCAGGCCCTGCGCGCCCAGGGTGCGCGCGTTGTGATCACGGAGATCGATCCGATCTGCGCCCTGCAGGCCTGCATGGAAGGCTATCAGGTCGTGACTCTGGAGGATGTCGTCGAAACCGCCGACGTCTTCATCACGGCAACCGGCTGCTACGACGTGATCACCGCGGCTCACATGAGCCAGATGAAGCACAACGCGATCGTCGGCAACATCGGGCACTTCGACAACGAGATCGACATGGCGGGTCTCGCCAAGACGCCCGGCATCGAGCGCATCGAGATCAAGCCGCAGGTCGACGAATGGAAGTTCGCCGACGGTCACTCGATCATCGTGCTCGCCGAGGGTCGACTGCTGAACCTCGGCTGCGCGACCGGTCACCCGAGCTTCGTGATGAGCAACAGCTTCACGAACCAGACGATCGCCCAGGTCGAGTTGTTCGGTCACCACGAGTTCTACGAGCGCAAGGTGTACACGCTGCCCAAGCACCTCGACGAGGAGGTCGCCCGTCTCCACCTCGACAAGCTCGGCGTGAGGCTCACCGTGCTGTCGGAGGACCAGGCGGCCTACATCGGCGTTCCGGTCGAGGGCCCGTACAAGCCCGACCACTACCGCTACTGAACCCGAATCCCCGTTCCCGTTCCATTCCGGCGTCGTCGGGCCGCCCATCCGGGCGCTCGACGACGCCGGTACGGGGTTTGCCGTTAACGGGGGGTTCAGCGGTCGGAGTGGGCGATCGGGATCTCGAGGGTGGCGGGGCGCGCCGTGCGTTGTGCCAGCCACTTCTCGAACGACGTCGCGAACGTCCACAGCGGGGCGCCGAGCAACACGACGCGCACGAGCACCGGGCTCTCGGGGAACGCGATCGCGCCATAGGTCATCGCGACGATCCACGCGCCGGTGACGGCGAGGTTCGCGACACGCCGTTCGACGACCTGCACCGGATGCGCGAACGGAACGTCGGTGAGCTGGAGCAACGCGAGCGCGGTGATCACGACCGCGTTGACGACCGGACCCGTTCCGAGCAGGAAACAGCTCGGCGCGACGAGATTCCAGGTCGCGGGAAACCCGCGGAACCAGTGGTCGTCGGTCGTCATGTCGGTACGTGAGAACCACAGCGCCGAGGTGAACAGCACCAACGCGCAGATCGGCATCGCGAGCGCGGTTGGCACGAGATCGAAGTGGTAGATGAACGCCACGGGGACGACGACGCACGTGACGTAGTCGACGACGAGGTCGAGCAGGTAGCCATCGAGTTTCGGATAGAGCGCGCTGATCTGCCACGAACGGGCCATCGGTCCGTCGATCCCGTCGAGCACCTGCGCCGCGACGAGCAGAAGGATCGCGGCACGACCGGCGCCGTCGATCACGGCTTGGAGCCCGAGGAATCCGACGATCACCCCACTCGCCGTGACGGCGTGCACCAAGAAAGCCCGGTACGGGCGGGGTAGGTCGCAGTCTGCGGGCATGCATCTCCGATCGGCGGTTACGCCACGACGCCTGAGCGTCCGACCGGGAACGCGGCCGCGAGGCCGGAACGCTACCGCCGCCGCGCGGCGACGCCCGATCGGCCGTCATACTCCCGATTAGCGTCGATCGATGGCGAGCACCGGCACCCGTACTCGGCGGCGCGTCGTGCTCGAACGGGTCTGGATCCTCCTCACCGTGCTGTACGGAATCGGTCGCGCGGTGGTCGTGGGGGCCGCGTTCGGCGATCACGGCGTCGATCCTTGGCTCTATCTCGTGATCGACCTCGTCACCTCGGTCCCGCTCGGTCTGTCGACCGCCCGCGTGATCGGGGGACTCGTCGACCGAGATTTCGTCGCGGTGCGGGGGTGGGCGGCGGTGGCGATCGCCTCGTTCCTCGCCCCCGATCTCTACGTGGTGATCGCCGGCCGCGGGATTCCGCCGGCCGCCTACGGGGCGCTCGGCGGCTTCGTCGCCGCGTCGGCCGCGATCTCGGTGCTGGGCGTGCGACGCCGCGCTGCTGCGGGACGCGCTGCGGGGCGAGTCGGCGACGCCCGCGGGCCGGCTGCGTAGGCTCGCTCGGAGCGGCGTGCGCACGGAGCGCGCGCGGGAAGGCGGTCATGCAGGACTTCGCGGGGCGCGTCGCGGTCATCACCGGTGGTGCGAGCGGGATCGGGCTCGGACTCGCGCGCCGACTCGGCGCCGAGGGGATGCACGTCGTGATCGGTGACGTCGAACGACCGGCGCTCGACGCTGCGGTCGCGGACCTCACCGCCGCCGGTGTCGACGTGGTCGGCGTCTCGTGCGACGTCACCGATGCCGATCAGATGCAGTCGCTCGCCGACACGACGATGGATCGATTCGGTGCGGTGCACGTGTTCTGCAACAACGCGGGGGTCGGCGGCGGCGGGCTGTCGTGGGAGACACCGCTGTCGATGTGGGACTGGGTGCTCGGCGTCAACCTGTGGGGCGTCATCCACGGCATCCGCTCGTTCGTGCCGATCCTCGTGCAGCAGGACGCCGCCCACATCGTCAACACCGCGTCGGTGGCCGGTCTCGTCGCCGCTCCGATGATGGGTCCCTACAACGCCAGCAAGCACGCCGTCGTCGCGCTCTCCGAGACGCTCCACCACGAGTTCGCGATCGTCGGCACGGCGGCGCGGGTGAGCGTGTTGTGCCCGGGGTGGGTCCGCACGAACATCGCGACGAGCGAACGCAATCGCCCCGCGCCTGCGGGCGCGGGCAGTGCGAGCGACGCGGGTGACGTGGTCGGCATGGACGCCGAACAGCAGACCGAGCTCGGCCGCCAGGTGCTCGCCGGCATGATCGCGAACGGGATGCAGCCCGACGACGTCGCGGCGCAGGTCGTCGACGCGATTCGAGCCGAACGGTTCTGGGTCCTCACGCACGACGGCGACGACTCGTGGATGCGCGCGGTCGACAGCCGGCTGCAATCCGCCGTCGACCGGACCAACCCGCAACTCAACCTGCTCGCGTGAGTCGGTCCGCGTGAGACCGAGGGCGGCGAACTCACTGCCGGCACCGATCGCGTGGCGCTCAGAGCGCGTGCGGCTCGTCGACCAGCGCGCCCTGCCCGAGCGGTTGGTGTTCTTGGAGTGCGCGACGGTCGCGTCGCTGTGCTCGGCCATTCGCTCGCTGGCCGTGCGCGGGGCGCCCGCGCTGGGCGCGGCCGGTGCATTCGGCGTTGCACTCGCCGCGCACCACACCGACCGACCGACGACCGTCGTGGCCGCGGCCCGGCGCATCGCTGCGACGCGGCCGACCGCGGTGAACCTCCGATGGGGCGTCGAGCAGGCACTCATGGCGTATCGGTCGGGCGGCGCGCGCGCCGTTCTCGGCGCAGCGCGCCGGGTCGTCGCCGACGACATCGCAGCCAATGAGGCGATCGGGCGTCACGCGGTCGACCTCGTCGACGACGGAGCGCGGGTACTCACGCACTGCAACGCCGGTCACCTCGCGACGTGTGGTTACGGAACGGCCTTGGGCGTCGTGCGCGGTGCCGTGGCCGCGGGCAAGCGCGTGTCGGTCTACGCGGGCGAGACGCGACCGCTGCTCCAAGGTGCGCGACTCACGGCGTGGGAACTCGAGCGCAGCGGCATCGAGACGACCGTCATCGTCGACAGCGCCGCCGCCGGGCTCATGGCCGCGGGCGGGATCGACCTGGTGGTCGTCGGCGCGGACCGCATCGCCGCGAACGGCGACGTCGCCAACAAGGTGGGGACGTACGGTCTCGCCGTGCTTGCCCGGCACCACCGCATCCCGTTCGTGGTCGCGGCACCCACGAGCACGATCGACCTGGCGACCCCGACCGGCGCCGACATCCCCGTCGAACAGCGCCCGGCCGACGAGATCGCCGTGGTCGGTGGTCGGCGGGTCGTGCCACGCGGGGTCGCGGTGTCGAACCCGGCGTTCGACGTCACGCCGGCGCGCTTCGTCGGTGCGCTCGTCACGGAGGTCGGCATCGCGACGCGGCCATGGCGATCGACCCTCGCGGCGCACCGGCGCTCGGGGTTCGCGACCGGCCGCGCCGACCCCACCGACCCGCCGGACCGCACCTGACGCGGAGCTCTGGTACCCGGCGAGAGGTCTGTCGTACCCCCTCCGTAGCGTCGGCGGCGTGCTGCGATGCTTCGAGGATCTCGCGTCGGCCCTGGCTCCCCAACGGTGTCCGGGTTGCGGCGGCCGCGGCGATCCGCTCTGCCCCGAATGCCTGGGCGCGCTCACCCCGCCGCCGCCCGCCGCGCCGCCGGCGGGGATCGAGCGATGGTCGGCGGCCTATGCAGACACGGGCGCGGCGCGCGAGATCATTGCCAGGGTGAAGTACCGCAACGCTCGTGCGGCGCTGCCCTGGATCGCGACGGCGACGCACGCGGCGGCCGTGGTGCTCGGGCCGAGCGACGTGGTGACGTGGGTTCCGACGACGGCCCGACGCCGACGCGCCCGCGGGTTCGATCACGCCGAGCTCCTCGCGCGCCGGGTCGCTCAGATGGCCGGTCACCGCGCGGTCGCGACGCTCGACCGGCTCGACGACTGCGCCCAGACCGATCGCGTCGGGGCTGTTCGTCGCGGCGGTCCGCGGCTCTCGGTGCGCGGCCCGGCGGGCATTGCCGGCTGGCGCATCCTCGTCGTCGACGACGTCGCGACGACGGGCGCGTCGCTGTCGTCGGCGGCCGGAGCGCTCCGAGTGGCAGGCGCGCGCGAGGTCGTCGCGGCGACCTTCGCCCGGACCCCGCTGCGACCGGCCGGGCCGGCGTAGCCCCTGGCGTCGCGCCCGACCCATTGCCAGCGCCGGCTCGCGTATTGCAGACTCCGGGTCGGTGCACGGGCACGAGGGGTTCCGCGCCGGCCGGGGGTCAGGGGTGGAACGAACCGAAGGCGGTCTGGGGCACCACGACGCGCTCGACGGACTCCGCGCGGTCGCGGTGATCGCGGTCGTCCTGTTCCACAGCGACCTGGGCTGGGCGCGGGGCGGCTTCCTCGGCGTCAGTGCGTTCTTCACCCTGTCGGGGTTCCTCATCACCACGGTGCTCCTGGACGAGCACCGGACCGCGGGCAGCATCTCGCTCACCCGGTTCTGGACTCGACGCGTGCGACGCCTGCTTCCCGCGGCGCTCTTCGCCGTGCTCCTCGCCGCGATGTACGTCGCGGTCGCCGCGCCGCACGATGTCGCGAGCGCGTTTCGGGGCGACGCGATCGCAGCGTTGTTCGACGTCGCGAACTGGCGGTTCGTCGCGTCGGGGAACGGCTACCTCGATACGTTCTCGCTCGCCACGGGCGCCGAGACCGTCGCGTCGCCGGTGCTGCACTTCTGGTCGCTCGCGATCGAGGAGCAGTTCTATCTCGCCTTTCCGGTGGTCGTCCTCGCGTTGTTGCGACTCGGTCGCGGTCGTCGGCGCGTGCTCGCCGCGGGGCTCGCGGCGCTCGCCGTGGCGTCGGTCGTCGCGGGGATCGCCTGGTCGGCGCCGGGAGCAGTCGACCGCGCGTATCTCGGCACCGACACGCGTGCGGTCGAGTTGCTCATCGGCGCGTTGCTCGCCGTCGCGCTCATGGGGCGCGCTCCGTCGGGTCGAGTGGCGCGCGGGTTCGCCCTCGCAGCGATGCCCGCCGCGGCTGCGCTCCTCGCGGCCTGGGTCGTCGCCGACCACACCGATGTCGTGCTGTTCCGCGGCGGTCTGGTGGTCCACGCGATCCTCGCGGCGGTGGTGATCGGCGGCCTGCTCGTACCCGGCCCGCTGCAGCGGTGCCTCGCGCTCGGTCCGTTGGTCGCGGTCGGGCGCATCAGCTACGGCGTCTACCTGTTCCACTGGCCGATCTTCCAGTGGGTGACTCCCGGTTCGACCGTGTTCGGTGCGCGCCCCTTCGCCGCCGGCAGCCTCGGGACGGCGACGTTGCTCGCCGTGCGCGTCGCGCTGACCGTCGCGCTTGCGGCTGCGTCGGCCGCCTGGCTGGAGCTCCCGATCCGACTCGGTCGGCGCGGCAACGGCCGGCGGCTCGCGCTCGCCGCGGTTCCGAGCTTCGCGGCCTGCATCGCCGCGGCGATCGTTGCATCGGCCGCAGCACCGCCGGCGACCACCGTCTTCGCTGCGGTCGCGGCGGGGCCGCCCCCCGTGGCCCGCGAGACGGCAGCAGGGAGTTCGGTCCGCGCGCTCGCGACCGCCGTGGTGGTCGCCGAACGCCGGTTGGTCTCGAGCACCGTGTCGGGGAGTGGGGCGGCAGCGTCGCGCCGGCTCGAACGCGTCCTCGTCGTCGGCGACTCCGTCGCGCTCACGCTCGGTCGCGGTGTCGAGCGATGGGGTGCCGACCGCGGGGTCGCGGTCTGGAATCTCGGGCTACCGAAGTGCGGGATCGCGCGCGGCGAGCGGTGGGTCGCGCTGCGCCGGATCCCAGCCTCGGAGCGCTGCGACGCGTGGCCCGACGAATGGGCAGCCGCCGTCGCGGCCTTCGATCCCGACGTCGTGCTCGTGCTCTCGCCGGTGTGGGACCTGATGCTGCACCGCGCCGAAGGCTGGGACACCTTCCGCGGGCCCGGCGATCCTCTCTTCGAGACGTGGCTTGCCGGGGAGTACCGGCTCGCGACCGACGTGCTCGCGACGGGCGGTGCCCGCGTGGTGTGGCTCGACGTTCCCTGCCCCGAAGGCGAGGGCGCCGATCGCGCGACGACCGCCGTCAACGGAGTCATCGCCGAGGTCGTCGGCTCGCGATCCGACGCGACGTCGATCTCGATCGCCGAGCAATTGTGCGGGCCGGACGCCCCGTTCGCCGGTGTCCGGTCCGACGACCGCTACCACTTCACGGAGACGGGTGCCGACACATTCGGTGCATGGTTGATGACGCGTATCCCGGGCTTCGTCGCGCCCGAGGTGCCCTGAGGCGACCCGGTAGGCTCGCCCGCCGCATGAGCATCTTCCAGAAGATCCTCCGGGCCGGCGAAGGCCGCAAGCTCAAGCTGCTCGAAACGCTGATCCCCGAGGTCGCCGCGTTCGAGCCCGAGGTCGCGCGCCTCTCCGACGAGTTGCTCGCGGCCAAGACGGTCGAGTTCCGGGAACGCATCGACCGGGCGCGCAGCGGTATCACCGACCTCGACCGTGAGCGCGCCGTGGTGAACGACGTCCTCGACGACCTGCTCCCCGAGGCGTTCGCGGTCGTGCGCGAGGCGGGCAAGCGAGTCCTCGGCCAGCGGCACTACGACGTCCAGGTGATGGGCGGCGCGGGCCTCCACTTCGGCTGGGTGTCGGAGATGAAGACCGGCGAGGGCAAGACGCTCGTCTCCACACTGCCCGCGTATCTCAACGCACTCCCCGGGCGCGGGGTGCACCTCGTCACGGTCAACGATTATCTGGCGCGGCGCGACGCCGAGTGGATGGGGCGTGTCCACCGCTCACTCGGATTGAGCGTCGGCGTCGTCGTCCC
>SXJQ01000204.1 GCA_005779345.1 Actinomycetota bacterium | reverse complement strand
GTCGGCGGTGCACGGAGCACCAACGAGGGCGCCTACGCGTGGGCGCGCCTCGCGAAGGGTGTGCTCGGCACCGACAACGTCGACGCGCAGCTCGGCGACGGGCTCCCCGCCGAGGTGGTACTCGGGTCGGCTCGCGCCAAGATCGCCGATCTCGATTCGGCCGCCGCGATCGTGTTGTGTGCTCCCGACCTGAAAGAGGAGCTGCCCGTGCTCTTCTTGCGGGTCAAGCGTGCCGCGACCGATCTCGGCGTGCCGATCATCGACCTGTCCGCGGCCCCGCACGGACTGTCGCCGTACGTGGCGCACGCGCTCGCGGTCGCGCCCGGCGAGCAGGGGCTCGTCGCCGCCCAACTCGTCGCCGCGTTGCAGGGTGGTACTCCGGCGTCGGAGTCGATCGCCGCGGCAGCGGGTGCGATCTCGGGGCGCGACGGCAAGGTGATCGTGGTGCTCGGGCGTCCGTCGCTCGCCGAGCGTGCCGATGCGACGGTGGCGGCTGCGGCGGCGCTCTCCGGACTCGCCGATGTCGCGTTCGTGTCGGCGCTGCGGCGCGGCAACGTGCACGGCGCGATCGAGATGGGCCTCGCGCCGGGGCTGCTGCCGGGCCGGGTCACGCTCGATGCCGGTCGCGCACACTTCGCGGCAGCCTGGGGCGGAGCGCCCGCGGCGCGCGGCCTCGACACGGAGGCAATCTTGCGCGCCTGTGTGGAGGGCAAGATCCAGGTGCTCGTGCTGCTCGGCGCCGATCCCCTCGCGGATTTCCCCGATCGGGTGCTCGCCAAACAGGCGCTCGACACGGTCACCACGGTCGTCGCCGTCGACGCGTTCGTCTCCGAGTCGAACCGGCGGGTCAAGGTGTTCTTGCCGTGCGCGCTCTGGGGCGAGCAGGCGGGCACGGTCACGAACCTCGAAGGTCGGGTGCAACGCGTCGGTCGACGGGTCTCACCCGAGGGCAGCGCGCTCGACGACTGGCGGATCGCCGCGGAGATCGCGTCGCGCCTCGGCCACGACTTCGATCTCGAGACGGTCGACGAGGTCACGACCGAGATCGCCGCGGTGGCGCCGGCGTGGTCGGGGGCATCGCTCGCGCTCGTGCGCGGCGCACGTGACGGATTCGTGCTGCCGCTCGCCGAGCACAGCGACGAGATCGTGCTGCGCCGCGGCGGACTGTCGCTCGACGCCGCCGACGCGTTCAGTTGGGAACCGATCAAGCCCGACGACGCACCCCCCGCGGAGCCGGCGGAGGCGACGCTCGTCGACGTCGACGTCGACGTCGACGTCGACGCGGGCGATGGCGATGGCGATGGCGACAACGACACCACGACGGCCGCGCCCGACGACGTCGCCCTGCCGCCGCTCGTCGTGTGGGATCGCGCGGTGGTCGCGCCGTCGGTCCCCGCTCGCGATGGTTACGCCCTGCGGGTCGTGGTCGGACGCGCGCTCTACGACGGAGGTCGCGTCGTCGTGCAGTCGCCGTCGCTCGCCGGGCTCGGGCGCACACCTGCGCTCCTCGTGGCACCCGCCGACGCGCAGCGACTCGGCGTGGCGAACGGCACAGCGGTCCGGGCCACGAGCGCACGGGGCAGCGTCAACGTGGAGTTGCGCGCGACCAAGGGCATCGCGCCCGGGACCGCGCGCCTGCACTTCGCCGCCGACGGCACGGGTGCGGCGGAGCTGATCGACGCGACAGCGGTGGTCACCGACCTGCGCGTGGAGACGATCCGATGATCGCGACGCTGCTCGCCTCCGACACCCTGCTGCTCGACGGTACCCACCTGAGCTGGTCTGTGATCGCCGTGGTGCTGATCAAGGTGCTCGTTGCGTTCGCGCTGCTGCTCGTCTCGGTGATGCTCTACATCTGGGGCATGCGCAAGTGGATCGCCGACATGCAGAACCGGATCGGCCCCGCGAACGCCGGCCCGTTCGGTGTGTTCCAGACGCTCGCCGACGGCATCAAGCTGTTCTTCAAGGAGCAGTCGATCCCGAGCTCGGCCGACCGGCCGATCTTCCGGCTCGCTCCCTACCTGTCGATCCTGCCCGCGTTCTTGATGTTCTGCGTCGTCCCGGTCGGCGGCGAGGTCGAGATCCTCGGTCATACGACCTACCTCCAGGTCGCCGACCTGCCCGTCGGCGCGATGTTCGTGCTCGCCTGCTCGGGGATCGCGGTCTACGGCGTGATGCTCGCGGGCTGGTCGTCGGGCTCCAAGTACCCGCTGCTCGGCTCGGTGCGCGCCACCGCACAGGTCTTGTCGTACGAGGCCGCCTTCGGCCTCGGGATCTTGTCGGTGTTGATGCGCGCCGGCACGCTCAGTACGCGCGAGATCGTGAACCAGCAGGCGTGGGACGGCCCCGTCTCGCTGGTCCGCGACTGGTACCTGCTCCCGGCGTTCGTCGGCTTCGTGATCTTCGTGCTCGCCGCGATCGCCGAGACGAACCACCCACCGTTCGACTTCGTCGAGGCGGAACAGGAACTCGTCGGTGGCTTCGTCACCGAGTACACGGGCATCCGCTTCGCGATCTTCTTCCTCGCCGAGTTCATGAACATCATCACCATGTCGGCGGTGGCGGTCACGCTGTTCCTCGGCGGCCCGAGCGGGCCGTCGCTCGGGTTCCTCCCGCACGACGGCGTCGTCAACGTGTGGCTGACCCCGGTCGTGTGGTTCGGCGCCAAGGTCATCGCGCTCACATTCGGCACCGTGTGGATCCGGGCGTCGGTGCCGCGGTTGCGCTACGACCAGTTGATGGCCCTCGGCTGGAAGTGGCTCATCGAGATCGCGGTCCTCTGGGTGCTCATCACCGTCACGATCCGCGTGCTCTCCGATCGCGGCTGGCACGAGGCCGTCGCGGCGCTCCTCGGGTTCGCGGTCGCGGTCGCGGCCTACGGGGTGCTCTACCTGTGCATGCCCAAGCCGGGCGAGACCGTGGAGGAGTTCCGCTGATGGGTCTGGCCAGGGGATTCGGAGTCACGCTCGGCCAGATCGGCAAGCGCCGGCGCGTCACCGTGGCGTATCCGGAGTTCAAGCGCGAGAAGCCGGTGCGGCTCCACGGTCGTCACGTGCTGAACCGCTACGAGGACGGCATGGAGAAGTGCATCGGCTGCGAACTCTGCGCCGGTGTGTGCCCCGCGAAGTGCATCTACGTGCGCGGCGCCGACAATCCGGCCGACGCACCGGTGAGCCCCGGCGAGCGGTACGGCTTCGTCTATGAGATCAACTACCTGCGCTGCATCCACTGCGACCTGTGTGTCGAGGCGTGCCCGACCGAGGCGATCACGGAGACGAAACTGTTCGAGTTCAGCTTCGCGAACCGCGCCGACGCGATCTACACGAAAGACGAGTTGCTCGTCGACGACGCGGGCCGCGCCCGGCGCCAGCCGTGGGAGTACTGGCGGGGCGACGAAGACGCCGACGCCTCTGCGTGGATGCGCGCGACGTCGTCGTCGGGTCGGGCCGAGTACGGCGACCGGGTCAACTGGTCGGGCGAACTCGGCGTCGGGGTCCGACAGCCAGAAGCCGGCCAAGCGAGCGAGGCCCCGCCCGCCCCGCCCGACCCGCCCGAGTTCCCCGGGTACGGCCACTGATGGAAGCCGTCGTCTTCTATGTGTTCTCCGCCCTGGTGCTCGCCGGGGCGCTCGGGGTCGTGTTGTTCCGGCACCCGGTGTACGCGGCGCTGTCGCTCGTCGGCACGATGATCTCGATCGCGATCCTGTTCCTCGCGCAAGACGCGGACCTCGTCGCGATCGTGCAGATCGTGGTCTACGCGAGCGCGATCACGGTGCTGTTCCTGTTCGTGATCATGCTGCGCGGCGTCGACCGCGCCGACGACGAACCCGACCCGCGCCGCTTCCAGCGTTTCGCCGGGATCCTGCTCGGCGTCGTGCTGTTCGCCGAGGTGCTCGTGCTCGCGGGCCGCGAATGGGCGGTCGGGACTGCGACGGGAGCCAATCCCCTCGACGACGCGCAGGGCGGCAACGTGCGGGCCGTCGCCGAGGTGCTGTTCACCGACTACATCTGG
>SXJQ01000203.1 GCA_005779345.1 Actinomycetota bacterium | reverse complement strand
TTGACCGGGCTCTTCGCCGTCGGCGACTGGGTTTCGCGCGTCCGCGACGACCGTCGCCTCGAGTACGTCTGCAAGCCCGCGACGCTGCTCCTGCTGACCGCGGTCGCGGTCGCGATCGAACCGGAGTCGACCGCGATGCGCGCCTGGTTCGTCGCGGCGCTCGTGCTGTCGCTCGCCGGCGACGTGTTCCTCATGTTGCCGAGCGATCGGTTCGTGTTCGGTCTCGGCGCGTTCCTGCTCGGGCACCTCGCCTACATCGGGGGCTTTGTCGCGGGTGACCTCGACCCGCTCGGCGTGGCGCTCGGCGCTGGCGCCGTGGTGCTCGTCGTCGGCCCGGTCGGACTTCGCATCGTGCGCGGTGCCCGTGAGCACGACGCGGCGCTCGCCGTCCCCGTGACGATCTACATCACGGTCATCTCAGCGATGGTCGCGTGCGCGACAGGTTCGGGACGCCCCGTCGCGTTCGCGGGCGCGGCACTGTTCGCGTTCTCCGATTCGCTCATCGGCTGGACGCGGTTCGTGACAGCGGTCCGGCACAGTTCGGTCGCGATCATGGTCACGTACCACCTCGGCCAGGCGCTGCTCGTCGGGGCGCTGCTCACGTGAGGCGCAGTATCGACGACAGCGTCGACGACCACCCCGCCGGCGACCCCGAGCGGCTCCCGGTGTCGTGGGCGGTCGCGCTCACCGACGACTGCGAGGCCTGCGGCGACGGGGAGTTGCGGGTCGTGGTCACCGTCGAGGAGGCCGGACGCGCCGGGGCCGGGCTCGTCGCGCATCTCGCGCCGACCACCGCGCGTCGCCTCCGGGTCGCGCTCGCGGCGGCACTCCGAGAGATCGGCGAGGATCCCGGCGCCTGAGCCCGGGTTCCGCGCACGGGTTCCGCGCAGGGTTACGAGGACAAGCGCGAGGTGGCTTCTGCCACTGTCAGTGGCAGAAATCACGAATTGCGGTCAGGTCGCCCACGTAGAGCGCCGAAAACTCCGTCATGGTGCGGGGAAATCGGCCTTCAAATACCACGTTTTCCGGTCAATTCAGACACCGGCTCGCGCGCGGCGTGGTCGGCAGCGTCGTGATCGGACTCGCGGGCGCGGGCCTGCTCGGCCCGACCTCGGGTTCGGGCGCGAGTACGACGCCGGGAGCCGACGCGGATGCGCCGGTCCGGTTGTTCGCGGTCGAACGGGTCGGCGACCGCCTCGAGGTGATCCGTTACGACGCCGCGTCGGCGCGCGAGGCCGACGGCATTGCCAAGGCCGCCTACGGCCGCGGCGCCGTCGCGGTCGAGGTCGACGCCCGTGTCCAGTCGGTCGGCGACCCGCTCGAGGGCGACCAGTGGGCGCTCGCGCCGGCGTCGACCTCGTTCCGCGCCGCGTGGAGCATCACCAAGGGCGCCAACGTGATCGTCGCCGTCGTCGACTCCGGGGTCCGCAAGACGCACCAGGATCTCGCCGGCGCGGTCCTGCCCGGGATCGATCTGGTCACCGGGAGCGGCGACGGCAGCAACGACCAGAACGGGCACGGCACCCACGTCGCCGGCATCGTCGCCGCGCGGGCGAACGGCAAGGGCACCGTGGGGGGCGCGCCGACGGCGCGCATCCTGCCGGTACGCGTGCTCGACGCGAACGGCTCGGGCTATTCGTCCGACGTCGCCGAGGGCATCATCTGGGCCGCCGATCACGGCGCGCGGGTGGTGAACCTCTCGCTCGGCGGCGGCGTCCCATCGGAGGGCACCCGTACCGCGATTCGGTATGCGCAGGGCAAGGGTGTCGTCGTCGTCGCGGCGGCCGGCAACTCCGGCGACAGCGGGAACGCGCCGCTGTATCCCGCTGCGTTCGAGGAGCCGATCGCGGTCGGAGCCGTGAACAGCAGTCGGCAGCGCGCGGGCTTCTCCAACTACGGCAGCTACGTCGACGTCGTCGCGCCGGGTGACAGCATCGTGTCGTCGTGGTCGAGCAGCGACACGGCCTACGCCTGGGCGAGCGGAACGTCGATGGCGACGCCGCACGTCGCCGCCGTGGCCGCGCTCGTGGTCGCCGCGAACCCGACCTTCACCGCGGCGAAGGTGCGCCAACGGATCGAGATGACGGCCGACGATCTCGGCCCGACCGGTCGTGACGCCGAGTACGGCTGGGGGATCATCGACCCCGTCCATGCCGCGGCGATCCCACTGACACCGCCCGGTGGTCGCGAAGGCCTCGGTTACGCGGTGGTGACGAGCGACGGTCGCGTCCGCACGTACGGGGGCGCTCGCCACTATGGCGACCTCACCGCGTACCCGCCCGCGTCGCCGGTCGTCGGCGCGGCCCGCACGCCGAGTGGCAAGGGGTACTGGCTCGTCACCGCGAGCGGAGCGGTGTTCTCGTTCGGCGACGCTCGCTACCGCGGCGGTCTCTCCGCACAACGCCTGGCCGCGCCCGTCGTGGCCATGGCGTCGAGCCCGACCGGCCGCGGGTACCTCGTCGCCACCGGCGACGGCGGGGTGCATCCGTTCGGCGACGCGGTCGACTTCGGTTCTGCGAACACGGCGATTCGCGACCTCGCGATGAGCCCGTCGGGCCGGGGCTACTGGTTGCTCGCCGGCGACGGCACGGCGTACGCGTTCGGCGACGCGCGGCTGCGGGCGGTGACGCGGCGCACGACCGTCGGCTCGGGCGCGGTGTCGCTCGCGCTGTCGGGCAACGGCCGCGGACTCTGGGCGGTGCGCAGCAACGGTGCGATCGCCGGGTACGGCGCGCCGACCTACGGGGGCCTCGAGTCGGCGGGGTCCGCCCGAGCGCGCAGCGGGACGCGCATCCGCGCGATCGCGACCGGCCGCGGTTACTACGTGCTGACGAACGACGGGCTGGTGTTCCCGTTCGGCACCGCGCGGAACTTCGGCAGCCGCCCGTCGAGCGGCGCACGAGCCGTCGAACTCCTCGTCGCCTGAGCGGGTTGGGGTCAGGCGCCGCGGACGGTCGCGGCCTGCCAGCGACTCTCGGGCCAGCCGCCCTTCCCGCGTCTGCGGTGCAGCAGGTCGAGGTACGCGACGACGGCTTCGGGTTCGTGGCCGAGCCGCACGAGCGCGACGCCGAGCACCGTGCCCGCGCGGCCGCGTCCGCCTCGACAATGCACCACCACACCCTCGCCGGTCTCGATCGAGGCCACGACTTCTGCGGCGGCCGCGGACACTCGCTCGAGCTCGCCCTCGGGGTCGGTGGGCTCGTGCGCGGTCCACAGATCCTCGAGCGCGATCGCGGTCACGCGCAGCGGTGCCGGGTCGTACGGCGGGAGTCCGTCGTGCGTGAGACACACGACATGACCGAACCCCTCCGCGGCGAGCAACTGCCAGTCGACCCGCGCCGGGTAGCCCATCCCGGCGAGCGCGACGGGTGAACGCGACAGGACGTACAGCTCGCCGGGCATCGACACGTCGCCGAGGAAGCCGACCTCGCCCGCGGCGGCGAGCAATCGGACCGGCGCCACGTCAGTTGGTGTAGCGCGTCGCGTAGTCGACGAGTCCGTCGTCGGGTTCGTAGCAGACGCCCGCGGCGAGCAGGGCGTCGGCGTCGCCGTCGAGCACACCCGCCTCCCGGAGGATCGCACGCGTGTGTTGGCCGACGAGCGGCGGCGGACCCCACACGGTGCCCGGCGTGGCCGAGAGATCGATCAACGACCCGAACTGTCGCATCCGACCGAGCAGCGGGTGCTCGTACTCGGCCACGAGACCGAGGCGTACCGCGTCGGCGTCGTGGAGCACGCCGAGCCCGTCTTCGGTATCGATCGGGAGCTCGTTGGCGACGCCCGCATCGTCGAGCATGCGGTGCCAGAAGCGCGCGGTGCGGGTGAGGAACGCGGCGGCGAGGAGCTCCTCGAGCTCGGCGCGATGCGCGATTCGGGCCGCGGCGGTCGCGAACCGCGCATCGTCGGGGAGGCCCGACAACCCGAGCGTGTTGCAGAGCGCTCGCCACGACGCGTCGGCCGTCGCGGCGATGACGATCCACTGCGCGTCCTGCGTCGGGTAGAGCCGGTAGAGGGCGTCGAGTCCGTGCAGGCCGACGTCGAGACGAGGTCGGTCCCACGGCCGGCCGTCGGCGTCGAGGTAGACATCGGAGCTGAAGATCACGCCACCGTCGTGCAACGAGGTCCACAGTTCCTGACCCTCGCCGGTGCGCGCACGGTGCGCGAGCGCGAGCAACACGCCGACGGTCGACAGCAGCGCGTTCGACGCGTCGCACATCCCGAACCGGTAGTAGAGCGGCGCGCCGCCCGCGGCGACCGCCCCGGCCTCGTACTCGAGTCCGCCCGACGCCTGGTACAGCGGGTCGAGTCCGCCGAAGCGACCGAGCGGGTCGGGGAGCCCGTACGCATAGGTGTTGCAGTAGATGACGTCGTCGCGAATCGCGCGACAGGCCGCGTAGTCGATGCCGAGTTTCGTCGCGACACCGCGCGTCATGTTGTGGTGGACGACGTCGGCGCCGCCGATCAGGCGCTGCGCGACCTCGAGGCCCCGCGGATCCTTCAGGTTCACCGCGATCGAGCGCTTGCCACGCTGGCAGCCGAAGAACGGCTTCGGCGCGAGGCGCATGCCGTCGCCGGTGACCGGTTCGACCTTCACGACGTGCGCGCCGAGGTCGGCGAGGATCATCGGGCCGAACGGGCCGGCGAGGTACTGGCCGAAGTCGATGACCCGGACACCGTCGAGCGCGAAGCCGCCGGCGGGCAGCGAGGCCGCAGCCTTGGCCGGGACCCCGGCCTGGATCGCCGCCGCCCATTCGCGTCGCACTTCGTCGGTGTGTGCGCCGGCGAGGGGACGCGGGCCGCGGATCTCGCCGGGCGTACCGAGCAGGTGGATCGGGACGCCCATCTGGGTGGTGCTGCCGATCTCGGGATCGACGACGGTCGCGGTGAGGCCGTTCGCGATCGTCTGGGGGTGGGCGAACATCTCGGCCGGGGGGATGACCGCCTCGGCCGCGTGGTTGTTCGCGCGGAACTCCGCCACGAGCGCGTCGCGATCCCAGTCCTTGAACTTCTCGCGCCGCCGCGCGGTGATCACCTCGCGTTCTTCGGGTGGCAGCGCCATGAACGTGTACGGATCGGGGGCGTCTTCGAGGCCGAGGATCTCGTCGACGCTCTTCAACGGGGTCAGCCCGCTCATCACCGAGAGGTGCAACCACTCGCGGCGCGCGCACTCGTAGATCATCTGCTGGTGGATGCCGGGCGGGTACGACTTGCCCATCAGCTCGTGGAACTGCGCGTTCGCGCGTTCCACGTCTTGCCAGATCTGGGTCGTGTAGAGCAGCGCGCCCTGGAACAACGAGGTGCGCACGTGCTGGCCGACGCCGGTGCGCTCGCGTGCGACGAGTCCGGTGATCGCACCGATGGCGACGAGGTACAACGCGCCCATGCTCGGCATCGGCATGTGACAGAACACCGGCCCCATGCGCCAGCCGGGCTGTTCCCACATCTGCCCGCTGCTCGCCTGGACGAGCGCGTCGTGCCCGGCGCGCTCGGCGCGACGGTGACCGTCGGGGTATCCGGCACACGACACGAGCACGATGCGCGGGTTGATCGCGGCGAGTCGTTCGTGGTCGAGCCCGAGCCGGGTGCGAACGCTCGGGCGATGGCTCTCGACGACGATGTCGGCGGCGCGGACGAGGTCGTCGAACGCGGCCCGGCCTGCCTCGTCGAGCAGGTCGAGCTCGACCGACCGGCGTGACCGGTGCCAGACGCGGCTGCCCTCATAGGCGCGGGCAGGGTCGCCGCCGGGCGGTTCGACCTTCACGACGTCGGCGCCGTGCTCGGCGAGCAGCAGTACACCGAGGGGGCCGGCGACGCCCTGGCTCAGGTCGAGGATGCGGATCCCTGCGAGCGCGGCGGCCATCTGCGAACTCCCTGGATCGAGCGGGTCGGGGCACCGTAGCGCGCGCATCGCCGACCTGACATCTGTGTCACATCCGGAGTTCCCGCCGTCGGCGAGCGTGACGTCGCGCTTCCTCGTCGCCTACCGTCTGAGCCGGGAAGGGGTGGCGGCGATGGACGGTGGAACCACGAGGGACGCGGGATCGATCGCGGTGTTGGTCGTCGACGACCACACCATGGTTGCCGAGGCGATCGTCACGACGCTCGACGCCGATCCGGGAATCCGGGTCGTCGGGTGCGCCCACAACGTCGCCGACGCGCTCGACGCCGCGGCGAGCGAATCCCCCGATGTCGTGGTGATGGACTTCCGGCTCCCCGACGGCGACGGCATCGACGCGACCCGTCGGTTGAAGCGCGAACACCCCGATACCGAGGTCATCCTGCTCACCGGTTTCGCCGACGACGCGACCCTCGTGCGCGCGGTCGAGGCCGGCTGTGTCGGCATGCTGGCCAAGGAGCACGGTGTCGGCGAACTCGTCGCCGCCGTGCACGCCGCGGGCGTCGGCCGCTCGCTCGTCGACCCGTCGGTCGTCGCGCGGCACGCGGGCCGCCGGCGTGCGGTGACCGCCGATCGTCCCGAGCTGACGCCCCGAGAGTGCGAGATCCTCCAGCTCCTCGCCGACGGCGTCGCGACCGACGAGATCGCGCGGCGCCTCGTCTTGAGCCGCCACACCGTACGGAATCACATCCGGAACGTGTTGGCGAAGATGAACGCCCACTCGCGGTTGGAGGCGGTCGCCATGGGCGTGCAGCACCGGCTCGTCACGATGAGTCGGTCTCCGGCCTGACGCGAGCGATCACGCGCGTCCCCTCGCCGGGGGAGGCGATCAACTCGAACGTGCCGCCGAGCAGCTCGACCCGTTCACGCATCGACACGAGTCCGAGGTGCCCCGCCTGGAACGCCGACGCCGGCTCGAAGCCGCGACCGTCGTCGGCGACGGTGAGCCGCACGTCGGTCCCGTCGCGCTCGACGATCACCTCGACGGTACGAGCCTCGGCGTGCTCGGCGACGTTGGCAATCGCCTCGCACGCGACGCGGTAGAGGACGACGCTCGTCGCTTCGTCGAGTTCGTCCATCGGGACTCCCCACTGCACCGTGCCCGAGGTCGTCGCCGGAAGGACCTGGTCCATGGTCTCGCGCAGCACGACGTCGAGGCCGGCGGTGTCGAGCGCGGGCGGTCGCAGCTCGAACAGCAGCAGGCGCAGGCGACGCCCGGCGTCGGTGACGGCCGCCGTGAGGTCGTCGACGAGGTGCACCGCAGCGGGTTCGGTCACCGCATGGCGGAGTTGACCGAGGCGCATCCCGAGCGCGGCGAGCACCTGCACGGTGTCGTCGTGGAGGTCGTACGCGATCCGACGACGTTCGGCTTCTTGCGCGCGCACGAAGCTCCCGAGGAGCCGTGCGCGTTGGCTCGCCGAGACCTCGAGCGCGTCGAGCGCGTTGCGCAGCTCCGCGGCCGCGTGTTCGGCGACCTCGGTGCGCCCGGCGAGGGAGTCGGCCATCAGGTCGAACGCGGTCGCGAGCTCACCGAGTTCGGTGGTTCCGGGGCGGAACCCGGCGCGGGCGTCGAGGTCGCCGTCAGTGAGGGCGCGGGCCGTCTCGCGGAGGCGACGGATCGGTCGCACGACGAGGATCTCGGCGAGCGTCAACCCGAGGGCAAGGGCGAAACCGGCCGCGATGCCGAGCAGCAGCAGCGAGGTGCGCAACTGGTTCTGGGCATCGGCGATGACGGTCGCCTCGGGGTAGCCGACGATGTACGACGGCGGCCCGTCGTGCGCGGCGAGCGGCGCGATCCCGTACACGCGCGCCGCGCCGTCGACATCGGCGGTGATGAGCGTGTGCGACCCGTGCCGGGCGGCCTCGAAGACCGCCGAAGGGATCGGCTCGCCACCGCGTGTGGCGATCGGGTCGCCGTCGCCGGCGAGCACGGCCGCGACCGCTCCGACGGGAAGGTCCTGGAGGTCGACGACATCGCCGAGCGTCGGTGGCCGGACGCCGACGGCCACGACCCGGTCGCGATCGATCGCGAGGCCGTACAGCAACGTCGCCTCGAGCGTCGCGGGATCGATGCCTGCTGCTGCGAGGTGCGGCTCACCCGGCGACGCGAGCACGTGCGCGAGCCACTCGACGTCGGCGATTTTCATCGTCTCGGCATTCGTCTCGCCGGGACTCGTGGTGCCGGCACTGGTCGTCGCGGGCGCGGTGAATCGCTCGAGCGCCGAGCACACGACCGTGCCGTCGCGGTCGACCGCGAACAGACCGGTGAACGCGTCGATCTGCCGGTCGAGTTGCCGCCGCAGCTCCTCGCAACCGGCGACCGTGCCCGGTTGGCTCAACTCGGTCTCGCCGGCGAGCGTCTCGAGCAGCACCTCGGCGCGCCCGAGCACACCGTCGGCGCGCGTGGCGCCGTCGCGCGCGACGCGGCGAACGTCGGCGATCGCCGCATCGCGATCGCGATTTCGCTGGACACCCGCACCGACGATTACGAGCGTCGCGAGCGGCGCGGCGATCGCGAGCACGAGCAGCAGCACCTGCGCCCTGATCCCGAACCTGGCCCTGATCCCGAACCGGCCCCTGATCCGGAACTGGGCCCTGATCCCGCGCCCAACCTCCACGGGAGCCGACCCCGTCATCGTGGCCGCGCCGGAC
This sequence comes from Actinomycetota bacterium, assembly GCA_005779345.1. Classification (GTDB taxonomy): domain Bacteria; phylum Actinomycetota; class Acidimicrobiia; order IMCC26256; family PALSA-610; genus SXJQ01. The sequence continues at coordinate 6,644 of SXJQ01000203.1, read as the reverse complement.
GAGCCGCGATGGTGAACCGCGCGACGTACGGCGCCGCGCGGGTCGCGCGTGCTGTGCCGCCTGCGACGAGCGCGTTCACGGGCGCGGTCATCGGCTCGATGCAGACGAAGTCGGTGCTGGCATCGCCCGCGGTGGTCGCGGCGGGTGGCACGTACAGCTGGGCATGGCGGTAACCGCGATCGAACCCGACGTGGATCGTTCGCCCGCCGCCGGTGAGCGCGAACCGCCGATCGGCGCCGAGCGCGAAGTGGTCGTCGAACGTTCGGCGGCCGAGGCGCCGATCCTCGGCCGGCGCTGGCTCAGTGCGACCAGTCGGCAACAGCCGGGCGTCGAGCACGTGGTGGCGGCGGTCCGGGAGCCGCAACCGCCAGCAGTCGCGCGCGACCCCGGGGATCGTGAGGAACGGGTGCCAGCCGAACGCGACGGGCACCGCGCCGCGCCCGACGGGGATGATCGTCGTCGAGACGGTCAGGCCCCGAGCCGACAGCCGGACGTCGACCGTGATCCGGTGCACGAAGGGGAACGCGCGCAGGAGCGCCGGGTCGTCGTGCACCAACGTCGCCCGCACGACGACCGCGGCGCCGTCGTGGCCGACGAAGTCGACGGTGAACGGACGCGCCTCCACCGTGCCGTGGATGGGGAGGCCGTTGCCGTCGGCGGCGACGCGCGGGCCGAGGCGGACCAGCCGCCCGTCGAGTACGAACTCGCGCTCCGACAGGCGGTTCGCCCACGGCGCGTTGAGCGGGAGACCGGTGTAGCCACCGTCGGGCATCCCGCGCCGGTAGTCGGCGAGCGTGCGGGGGAGCGCGATCAACTCGTCGCCGTCGTGGGTGAGCGACACGCCGAGCATCCCGAACTCCGGGAGCCACGTCGTCGTGTAGGCCCCGGCCGCGAGCGTGACCGCGGCCTGCCGCATCTTGGTATGGATCCGGGCGGTCTGGATCCGGGCGGTATGGATCCGGGCGGGGGCCACCCCCCGAGCGTAGGAGGCGTTACTGGTTCGGCGTGGCGCCGGTCTCCTTGGCGAGCTTCGCCGCGGCCTCGCGCTCGGCGAGCACCTTGATGAGCCCGAGTTCTTCCTGGCCGACCTCGTCGAACCGAGCCGCGATCTCCGCGATCGTCCAGCGGCCGTCCTTGCGCATCTCGCGGACCTCGACGGGCTGGTTCCACACCGCGATCTTGCCGCCGTTCGCGGTGTAGATCTGCCCGGTGACACCGACGCTGCTGTCGGAGAGGAGGAAGCCGACCATCGGCGCGACGTCTTCGGGCTCGCCCATCTCGATCCCGAACGGGACGTTGCCCGACATGCGGCTCTTGGCGACGGGCGCGATCACGTTGGACCGCACGCCGTACTTGTACATGCCCGCCGCGACCGACCGTGCGAGCGACACGATGCCGCCCTTGGCCGCCGCGTAGTTCGCCTGGGCGACCGAACCGGCGAATGCGCCCGAGGTGAACGCGACATACGCGCCCGAACCCTGCGCCTTGAAGTGGGGAGCGGCGGCGCGGAACACCGTGAACGTGCCCTTCAGGTGCGTCTCGATGACCGGGTCCCACTCGCTCTCGACCATGTTGAAGAACATGCGCTCGCGCAGGATGCCCGCGACCGCGACGATCCCATCGATGCGACCGAAGTTGTCGATGGCGCTCTGCACGATCGACTCGCCCCCGGCCATCTCGGTGACCGAACTCGCGTTGGCAACGGCCCGGCCGCCGGCGGCGATGATCGCGGCCACGACCTCGTCGGCGACCTCGCTCGTCGGTTCGTTGCCGTCGATCGAGACGCCGTAGTCGTTCACGACGACGGCCGCGCCTTCGCTCGCGCAGAACTCGGCGACCGCGCGACCGATCCCACGTCCCGCGCCGGTGATGGCGATGACCTTGCCGTCGAGTGCACCCACGATGAACCTCCGAAGATTCGAGAGACGTGCGTCGCGCGGTCGTGCCGACGCAGCGGCCGAACCCTATTGCCGGACCCTATTCGTCGGGTTCGGATCGGTGCGAACCGGTAGCGGTGCGGGCGCGGTAGTAGACGAGGTCGTCGCCGTCGACCGCCACGGGGATCAGGCCCGCCGCGTGCAGCGACGCGATGGCCGCGATGTTCTCGTGGTGGGTGAACGCGACGACACGTTCGAGTTCGAGGTCGTCGAGCAGGAACGCGGCGACCGCACGGAGCGCCTCGCGCCCGTACCCCGCGCCCCAGTGGCCGCGGGCGATCGTGAACCCGAGTTCTGCGGTCGGCTCGACCGCCTCGAGCCGGACGCCGACATCGCCGATCAGCCCGGGTTCGGTTCGTCGTTCCAGCGCGAACTGGGTCCACTGGCCGGGTTCGAGCGCCGGTCCCGTCGCGAAGTCGTGGACGAGCGCTTCGGCCGTCGCGCGGGCGAACGGTGCGTCCCAACCCTGATGGCGCGCGACTTCGGGGTCGTCGCGATAGGCGTGGAACGCGTCGAGGTCGTCGAGCGCGAAGCGCCGCACGATGAGGCGCGGCGTACGCAGGATCTCGATCACGGGAGGAACGCCTCGATGATCACGGGAGGACCGCCTCGATGATCACGGGAGGAATACCTCCATGATCACGGGAGGAACGCCTCCATCGGATCGGCCGGCTCGTGCTCGCCGCGCTGGAGGTCGGCGCACGCGGCAGCGACATCGACGCGCGCTACGGGCTGCGCGTCGACGCAGTAGACGAACGCGGCGGCGCTGTAGTCGTCGACGCGTTCGAACAGGGCCATCCCGGCGACTCCGGCCGGTACCGGTTGGAACCAGCCGTTTCCGGCGAGTGGATTCGTGTTCACGTAGGCGTCGCGCGCGGCTTCGTCGCCGTCGAGGAAGAGGTTCATGCCGATCTGTTGGATCGTGACGCGCAGGGCCGAGTGGAACACGACCGGGTCGGGAACGTGCCACCGGTAGAAGCCGACGAAGTCGGGGAGCCCGTTCATCCCCGAGGTTCCTCCCGGTTCCGATGACGCGCGTGGGGCGCGCACGTCGAGCGGCGCGCCGCCGTAGTGCGCAGCGTGGGGACCCATGCCCCAGGCGCTGCCGACGTAGTCCTCGAGGCCCGTGCCGCAGATGGTGGGGTACTCGGCTTCGGCGTCGAGGAAGATCTTGACCTCGCCCTCGCCGTACCAGCGCGCCGGGTCGATCGTTCTGATCCCGACCGCGCAGCCGAGGAAGCGGCCGGGCCCGCGCAGGCCGTCGGTGATCACGAAGTCGCGGCCGAGCGTGGTCGGATTCTCGCGGCGGAACTCGACGTGGAGCAGGCCGTGGTCGGAGGCGACCGGCCCGAGCGTGAGATCGATCTGGAAGTAGAGCATCACCGCGCGCGCCCCGCCGTTGTGAACCTCGACGCGGACCCGGTCGTGGAACGGCATCGGGTAGTACGCGTTGAAGCCGCGCGCTTCTTGCGCGGCAGCGAGCGCGGAGGTGAACGCACGCGGCCGACCGCACGTGACCGCGAAGAAGTCGAGCAGCGGCACGCTGATGCTCGGTTCGGCTGCACCGTCGTAGAAGACCTCGAGCACCATGGCCCGCATCTGTTCGGGCGGCGCCGGTGGGACGGTGCACCACACGTGGCGGATGGTGCCGGGCCCGGCGACGTCGGCGAGCACGACACGCTCGCCGCGCCGGATCAGCAGCGAGGGCGCGCCCTTGCGACCGTTGGCGGCGGTCCCGCCGGCGCCACGGGCACCGGTCGGGTTCTCGAAGGTGATCGCGCGGCTGTCGAGGGCGAGGTCGATGCGAGACGGGTCGTCGAACATGGCGCCGACCCTAGGCAGCGTGCGACGATGACGGCATGACGATCCGCGGGATCCACCACGTCGCGATCTGTGTCCCCGACGTGGCCGCGGCGACCCGGTTCTACGTCGACGTGCTCGGGTTCGCCGAACGTGCCGACCGACCCGACTTCGGGTTCCCGGGGACCTGGCTCGACGTCGGCGGCCAGCAGGTGCACCTCATGCAGGTCGACGGCGCGCCGGCACCGCTCCAACACTGCGCGTTGCAGGTCGACGATCTCGATGCCGCGGTGAGTTCGGTCGAGGCCCACGGCGTGGCGGTGCGCCGCTCGCCGCACTTCCCGGGAGCGGGGCACCAGGCGTTCTTCCACGATCCGGGCGGCAACGAGATCGAGCTGAACCAGCCGGATCACTGATCGTTCGCGCGGGTCGGCATCGGGCAGCGATGCGAGGTCGGGGTCCAGGTGCGCGGCCGCGCGCCGGGCGCACGGATGCCGCGGCCGCGGCGGATCCAGAGGGCGATGTCGTCGTCGGGCCAGACGAGGTCGGGCGTACCGTCGCCGAGGAGGTCGGACTCCGCGTGGGGCTCCGGATCGGGCCCTCGTTCGGCCTCCGGCTCCAGGTCGACGATCGGGAGCTTCGGGGTGGGTGGGCGCGGTCGCGTCGTGCCCACGTGGTGGCCCTCGCGGTCGTGCCACTCGATGCGCCCGTCGGGGTGCATGGTCGCGCGACGCTCACCGCGGTGCACCGCGTCGTGGTCGAAGTAGCAGAGCGGCATGCCGTTGCCGAGGTCGGTCGTGCCGCCGTGGAGCCAGTCCTGGTTGTGATGCATCTGGCAGTCGCTCGACGGGATCGTGCAGTCGGGCATCGCGCAGGTCGGATACATCGCGATGAGTGCGCGCCGCTGGTCGGACGAGAAGCGGCGCTGCGCCCGCCCGAGGTGGACCACCACGCCCTTCGCGTCGCGCACCACGTGTTGCAGCCAGGCGTCGCATGCGAGCCGCTGCACCACGTGCGGTGGGAGCCGGATGCCGCGGTCGGTCTCGCTCAGCCCGACACCGAGGCCGAGCACGGTCTCGAGGTCGGTGTGGACGAGCAGGTGCGGTCGCTGGTGGCCGCGACCGGTGTGCTCGAGGCTGCGCCGGCAGATCTCGACGAGTGCGTCGGCGCGCTGGTGGGCCGGTGATCTCGGGTCGTTGGCGCGGTGCGCTCGCTCGTACTCGTTGGCGAGCGCGCGTTGGACGGTCGCGGCGCCCTCGGCATCGAGCTTGCCATTGATGATGCCGACGCGGTCGAGCACTTCGGCGATCGTCAACTCTGGCGTCGTCCAGTTCTCACCGTCGCCCGTGTTCGGGTCGTGGCGCAGCGCGTCGATCTGGTCCTGCCACTGCTGGAGGTCGCTCTGGAGCCGCTCGGGACGATCGGTGATCGCCCGCCTGCAGAACCGTGCCTCGTTGTCGGCGAACGACTCGTCGGCCCCGGTGCGTTTGCGCGCTGCGGCCAACATGTCGACGTGGGCGCTGTTGAGGCGCCCGTCGAGCCACAGGGGCGCGGCGATGGGCATGGCGGCCGACTGCCGCGCGCGCCGCAACACCCGCGCGGCATCGACGCGGGACAGTTGGAGCGCCCGCCGGGTCCATGCGAGCGCGGTGCGGAAGCCGTAACAGCGGTACTCGAACGTGCGGTCGAGCTTGGCGAGGTCGCCGGCGACGATGGCGTCGAGCCGCGTCGCGAGGCGGGCGACGCGCGGGATCCGCGACGCCACCTCGGCTCGCTCGGGCTGATCGGCCAGTCGGTCGATGAGGGCGTCGATCTCGTCGAGGATCGCTCGGTCTTCGAGGAGTTCCATCCCCCGGAACACTACCCGAACATATGTTCGATCACCAAGTCATTCGGGCAGATTTCTTGGGAAATTTCTCGAGGCATTTCTCGGGGATTTCGGGTGGCCTCCGCCGGTTGGTGAGCGCCCTGCGCGTCAGGTGCCGAAGGGGTCGCGCAGGACGAGGCCGGCGGCGGTCAGGGCCGCGGCGATGCGATCGGCGTGGGCGCGGTCGCGTGTCTCGACGGTGACCTCCAACACGGTCTCGCGCAGCGGCACGCCGGGGCGATCGCGGTGGTGGTCGACGTCGATCACGTTGCCGCCCTCCTCCGCGACGATCCGCGCCACGAGCGCGAGTTGGCCGGGCTGATCGGGGATCTCGCAGCGGAACCGCACGATCCGGCCGGTCCGTGCCAACGCGCGCAGGATCACCGACGACAACGCGCGCAGGTCGATGTTGCCGCCCGACACGATCACCGCGCAGCGTTGCTCGGCGAACCGCTGCGGGTGGTCGATCAACGCGGCGAGCGAGGCGGCACCGGCTCCCTCGACGACGGTCTTTTCGATCTCGAGGTAGAGCGCGATCGCTTCTTCGATCGTCTCCTCGCGCACCACGACGATGTCGTCGACGAGCGCGCGGATGATCTCGGTCGTGAGGACGCCCGGATGGGCGACCGCGATGCCTTCGGCGATCGTGGTGGCTGCGCCCGAGGGGCTCGCGGCGCCGCCGATCGCGGCGGCCAACGCCGGATGGGTCTCGCTCTGCACGCCGACGAGACGGACGTGCGGCGCGAGCGTTCGCACCGCGACCGCGATGCCAGCGAGCAACCCGCCGCCACCGACGGGGACGACGACGGTCTCGAGGTCGGGGACCTGGCGCAGCACCTCGAGACCGATCGTGCCCTGCCCGGCGATCACGAACGGGTCGTCGAACGCGGGCACGAATGTCGCGCCCGTGGCCGCGGCAAGTTGTTCGGCGTGAGCGAGCGCGGCAGCGAAGTCGTCGCCGACGAGTTCGATCGTCGCGTCTTCGCGCTCGGTGCGCGTGACCTTGGAGAAGGGTGTGGTCACCGGCATCACGATCGTGG
>SXJQ01000202.1 GCA_005779345.1 Actinomycetota bacterium | reverse complement strand
GTCCGGCGTGCATGGCACGCCGGACCGCTCAACGAAGGCAGCAGTTCAGGCGTTGGTGATGGCGCCGGTCTCGGCGCCTTGGGCCAGCCGTGCGTACTTGGCGAGGAACCCGCTCGGGTAGCGCGGCTCGGGCAGCTTCCAGTTCGCGCGGCGGCGGTCGAGTTCGGCGGCATCGACCATGAGGTCGATCGTGTGCGCGCCCGCGTCGATCAGGATGCGGTCGCCGTCGGCGACGAAAGCGATCGGGCCGCCGTCGACGGCCTCGGGCGCGATGTGGCCGACGCAGAAGCCGTGCGTCCCGCCCGAGAAGCGACCGTCGGTGACGAGCGCCGCGTCGCCGCCGCGGCCGGCGCCCTTCATCGCGCCGGTGACCGCGAGCATCTCGCGCATCCCCGGTCCGCCCTTCGGACCCTCGTAGCGGATCACCACGATGTCGCCGGGGCGGATCTTGCCGGCGAGGATCTCGTCCATCGCGGCCTGCTCGCCGTCGAAGACGCGGGCGACACCGTCGAACCGCAGGTCGTCGATCCCGGCGACCTTCACGACCGCGCCCTTCGGCGCGAGCGTGCCGTGCAGCACCGCGATCCCTCCCTGTTGGTGGAGCGGCGCGCCGAGCGGGTGCACGACGTCGCCATCGGCCGGCGGCGGCGAGATCTCCGCGAGGTTCTCGGCCATCGTGCGCCCCGTCACCGTCGGCACATCGCCGTGCAACAAGCCCGCTTCGAGCAGCATCTGCATCACGACGGGCACCCCGCCGATGCGGTCGATGTCGGTCATGTGGTACTTGCCGTGCGGCTTCGTGTCGGCAATGTGGGGGACCTTCGCACCGATGCGGTTGAAGTCATCGAGTTCGAGATCGACGCGCGCTTCGTGCGCGATCGCGAGCAGGTGCAGCACCGCGTTGGTGCTGCCACCGAGTGCCATGACGACGGCGATGGCGTTCTCGAACGCCGCCTTCGTCATGATCTGGCGCGGTCGGAGGTCGAGCTCGAGCAGGTGCATGACCGCGCGGCCCGACTCGTACGCGAAGTCGTCGCGGCGACGGTCGACAGCGGGCGGGCTCGCGGAACCGGGGAGCGACATGCCGAGCGCCTCGCCGACCGACGCCATCGTGTTGGCGGTGAACATTCCGGCGCAGCTTCCCTCCGTCGGGCACGCGCGCTTCTCGATCTCGCCGAGCTCGTTGACGCTCAACGGTCCCGCGGCGCAGGCACCGACCGCCTCGAACACGCTCACGACGTCGAGCGCCTGGCCGTTGTGCTGCCCCGGGAGGATCGACCCGCCGTAGAGGAAGACGCTCGGGAGATTCAACCGCGCCGCGGCCATGAGCATCCCGGGCAGCGACTTGTCGCAGCCCGCGAACGTGACGAGCGCGTCGAGCCGTTCGCTGTGCATCACGCACTCGACGGAATCGGCGATGATCTCGCGGCTCACGAGCGACCCGCGCATGCCCTCGTGTCCCATCGAGATGCCGTCGCTCACGGCGATCGTCACGAACTCGAGCGGGAAGCCGCCCGAGTCGCGCACGCCCTGCTTCGCCCGCTTGGCGAGTCGGTCGAGCGGGAGGTTGCACGGCGTCACCTCGTTCCAGCTCGACGCGACACCGACCTGGGATCTACCCCAGTCGGCGTCGGTCATGCCCACCGCGCGGAGCATCGCCCGCGCCGGAGCGCGCTCGATCCCGTCGGTGACATCCTTGCTGCGGGGCTTCATGTCGCCGGTCATGCCGGGCAGGCTATGGCGACCGGTCGTCGGGTCCACCAACGCTTCCGGCCGGCAACGTTCCGGCCGGCGGGCCGAGACCGCCGGTAGGTTCGGGCACCATGGCGCTGCCCACGTTCGACCATCTCTACCGGTACGACGAGCTCACCGAGGCGCTCCGCTCCCTCGCCGCTCGCCGTCCCGATCTCATGACCGTGGAGTCCATCGGGACCTCGCACGAGGGCCGCGAGATCTGGCTCGCCACCGTCACCAACACGGCGACCGGCGCGCACACCGACAAGCCCGCGATCTGGGTCGGCTCCAACATCCACTCGATCGAGCACACCGGCGCCGTCGCCGCGCTCCACCTGTTGCACCGGCTCGTGACCGGCCACGGCGACGACGCGACGGTCACCCGCGCGGTCGATACGCGCACGTTCTACGTGGTCCCCCGCGTCAATCCCGACGGCGCCGAACTCGCGCTCGCCGATCCGCCGACCTACCTCCGCAGCTCGACACGACGGTGGCCGCGCACCGACGACACCCCCGGCCTGTTCGAATCCGACGTCGACGGCGACGGCCGCATCCTGTCGATGCGGGTCGAGGACCCGAACGGCGCGTGGCGCGTCGCGGCCGAGGATCCCCGCCTGCTCGTCGCTCGCCGAGCCGACGACTTCGACGCCGGCCCGTACTACCGACTCCTGTTCGAGGGCGAGATCCGCGACCACGACGGCGCGACCATCCCGGTCGCCACCGAACGACGATCGCTCGACCTCAACCGGCAGTTCCCCGCCCAGTGGCGCACCCACGGCGAACAGGCGGGCGCCGGCCCCTTCCCGCTCAGCGAACCCGAGACCCGCGCCGTCGCCGAAGCGGTCGTGGCGCGCACGAACATCTGCCTCTACTTCTGCCACCACACGTTCAGCGCGGTCATCCTGCGCCCCTTCGACGATCGACCCGACACCGACATGCCGACCGCCGACCTCCGTCGCTTCACCGCGCTCGGCGCGCGTGGCACCGAACTCACCGGCTACCGCCACGTCGGCGTGTACGACGACTTCCGCTACGACCCCAAGGACGTGATCACCGGCGGCGAGGACACCTGGGCGTACGACCACCTCGGTGTCTACGCGTGGACGACGGAGTTCTGGAGCCCGATCCTGCGCTCGGGCATCACCGACTATCACCTCATCCACTGGTTCGACGAGCATCCGGTCGAGCACGACCTCCAGTTGCTGCGGTTCAACGACGAACGGCTCGGCGGACGCGGGTTCGTCGACTGGTACCCGTTCGATCACCCACAGCTCGGCCGGGTCGAGCTCGGCGGCTGGGACTGGTTCCGTTTCTGGTTCAACCCACCCGATGCGCTCATCGAGGCGGAGATCGCGCCGCACACCGAGTGGGAGATCTTCTGCGCGCTCGCTGCCCCACGCTTGATGTTGCGCGACACCGAGGTCGAGCGGCTCGGCGAGCACACGTGGCGCGTGCGCGTCGTCGTCGAGAACGACGCCTGGCTGCCGACCAACGTCACCCAGCGCGCGGTCGACCGCAAGCTCGTCCCCGGCGTCGAGGCGACGCTGACGTTGCCTGCCGGCGCGCGTCTGGTGCAGGGCCGACCGCTCGTCGAACTCGGCCAGCTCGCCGGTCGCTCGCACGCGACCACGATGGTCGGCGACTTCGGCTCGTCGTCGGACGGAACACCCGATCGGGCCAAGGCCGAGTGGGTGATCGACGCCGCGGCCGGGGCGACCGTGACCGTGGTCGTGACCCACCCGCGTGCCGGCGTGGCACGCACCGAACTCCCGCTCGCCTGAGCGCCACGACGCGGCGAACGAAGCGCGCGGTCAGCCGTCGACGAGATGTGTGCCGTGGTTCCACGCGGCTTCGACGGCGTCGAGACGACCGGTGGCGCTACGTCGCAGGCGCGCGGCCACCGCAGCCCCGAACGCGTGGACCAAGGTCAGCGCCCCGACCGCACTGTCGAACGGTCCGACTCCACGAGCGTCGGAGATGAACGTGTGCTTCGCTCCCGCGGCGAGCGGCGACAACCGGCTATCGGTGAGCGCGATCACGCGTGCGCCGCGACCGTGAACCCGCTCGAGCGCGTCGAGGACCCAACGTTCGTAGCGCCGGACG
>SXJQ01000201.1 GCA_005779345.1 Actinomycetota bacterium | reverse complement strand
TCCTTCGCGCCGAACCCCGAGTGGAGTCGTCCGTACTCGCCGGGTGAGGAGATCCAGGCGTACTTCGAGGCGGTGTTCGCCGAACACGGCCTCGCCGAATGCACCCGGTTCGGCGACGAGATCGTCCGGTGCGAATTCGGTGACGACGGTCGTTGGACGATCGCGAGCGCGAGCGGCGCGCACGAGGTCGTCGATGCCGTCATCGCGGCAACCGGCGTGCTGCACAAGCCCCGGTACCCCGACATCGACGGCCTCGACACCTTCGCCGGCCGCACCTTCCACAGTGCCCGGTGGGACCACGACGCCGTGCTCGACGGCGCCCGCGTCGGCATCATCGGGACGGGATCGACCGCCGTACAGATCGTGTCGGCGGTGCGGGAACGGGTCGCGCACCTGGCCTTGTTCCAGCGCACCGCGCAGTGGGTGATGCCCCAGCCCAACGAGCCGTACACCGACGAGCAGCGCGCACTGAATCGCTCCGACCTCGACCGTCTGCGGGCGGCGCACACCCGGTTGTCAGAGCTCTTCGGCGGGTTCACCAACGCCGTCATCGACGCGCAGTCGCCCATGGCGAAGATGATCGGCGACCTGTGCCTCGCGAACCTCGAGGACAACGTGACCGATCCCGCGTTGCGTGAACGACTCCGACCCGACTACCAGGCCGCGTGCAAACGACTCATCGTCTCGCCCGACTTCTATACCGCGATCCAACATCCCAACGCGGAGCTCGTCACCGACGCGATCGAAGGCGTCGAACCCGGCGGTGTTCGCACGGCCGACGGACGCCTGCACGAACTCGACGTGCTCGTCCTCGCCACCGGCTTCCATGCCGACGCGTTCATGCGTCCGATGCAACTCGTCGGCAGCGATGGCTGCACGCTCGAAGCCGCGTGGCGCGACCGACCGTCGGCCTACCTCGCGATATCGATGCCCGAGTTCCCCAACTTCTTCATGTTGAACGGTCCGAACGGACCCGTCGGCAACTTCTCGCTCATCGAGGTCGCCGAGCTCCAGGTCGGCTACGTGCTCCAACTCCTCGAGCAGCTGCGCGCCGGGACGTGTCGTGCCATCGCTCCGACCGTCGCGGCCACCGAGCGGTTCGAGGCCGAACGGGTCGAGGCCGCGCGATCCACGGTCTGGATGACGGGGTGCCGCAGCTGGTACCTCGACGACCGGGGCGTCCCGGCGACCTGGCCGTGGACCTTCGATCGGTTCCGCGCCGAGATGGCTGCGCCGAAGCTCGAAGCGTTCGACCTGCGCTGACGCTGCACCGGATCGGTCGTGCGTGCTACAACGCCGACATGCGATTCGGACTCGACGTTGCCCAACAGCGGATGCCGTGGTCGGAGGTCGCCGCGCGGGCGCGGCTCGCCGACGACCTCGGCTTCGACGGCCTCTGGGGCTTCGACCACTTCCAACCGATGTACGGCGAAGGACCGGGGGAGTGCTTCGAGGGCAACACGACGCTCGCCGCGTGGAGCGGCATCACCTCGAAGGTGAGACTCGGCCTGCTCGTCACGGGGATGACCTACCGCCACCCTGCCGTCTACGCCGCCGAGGCGATCACGATCGACCACGCCTCGGGCGGACGGCTCGAGCTCGCGTACGGCGCCGCGTGGTTCGACAAGGAGCACGCCGAACTCGGCATCCCGTTCCCGGCACTCCGCGACCGCGTCGACGCGTTCGAGGAGGCCGTGCAGATCGTGCGGGGCCTGCTCACGACCGACGGCTTCTCCTTCGAGGGTCGCCACTTCGCCGTGCACGACGCCACGCTGTTGCCGCGACCCGTGCAGGCGCCGCACCCGCCGATCTGGATCGGCGCCTCGGGCGAACGGCGCATGATGCCGATCGCCGCGCGGTACGCCGACGTGTGGCACACCTTCGGACCGCCGGGGTATCTCGCGAAGAAGTCGGCGCGCCTGACCGAGATGGCCGAGTCGGCCGATCGTGATCCCGCGACGATCCTGCGCGCGTCGTCGCTCTCGCTCGACGACGATCTCGACACGGTCGCCCGCAACGTCGACGCGTGGCGCGCCGAGGGATTCGGCTATCTCGTCTGTGGCTGGCCCGCCGAGGGACGCGCCGCCGTCGAACGATTCGCGTCCCGTTTCCTGGCCGTCTGATTCCACCGCCAACCCCGACCGACGCGTCCGCGGACCCGTCGAGCGTCGTTCGGCGCGCCAGAATGGTGACGATGCTCGAGATCGTGCTCGTCGCTCCGCAGATCGCCGCGAACACCGGCAACATCATCCGGCTGTGTGCCAATACCGGCGCGCGGCTGCATCTCGTGCGACCGCTCGGCTTCACGCTCGACGCTGCCGCGCTCCGACGCGGTGGGCTCGACTACCACGAGTTGACCGACACGCAGTGCTGGGACACGTGGGCCGACTGTCGCGCGGCGCTCGGCGCCGAACGACGATGGTTCGCGACGACGTCGGGGGCCGCGGGCCGTCGCTACGACGAGGTCGACTACCGGCCGGGCGATGCGGTGGTCTTCGGATGTGAGGCCGAGGGCCTCGCGCCCGAGTTGCTCGACGAGTTCGCGGTCGAGCATCGCCTGAGGATCCCCATGCGCCCCTACAACCGCAGCCTCAACCTGTCGAACGCGGTGAGCGTCGTGGCGTACGAGGCCTGGCGCCGGCACGGCTTCGCGGGCGCGTCGTCGGGAACGTTCGACGAGTCGCTGCGGATGCGCTCCGGCGGGCGCGGCGACGCTGCTTCGTGACCGCGGATCTCAGCCGTGGGCTGCCGGAGCCGCGCGCAACTTCGCCACGAGATCGGTCTGGGACCGCACGCCGACCTTGGTGAAGATCGCTCGAAGGTGGTTCCGGACGGTGTGGCGTGACAAGAACAACGTCTCGGCGATGTTGGCCACCCGCATCCCTTGGAGCAGGAGCCGCACGATCTCGGTCTCACGCGGGGTGAGCGTGTCGGGGAGTTCGGGTTCGTGGCGCGCCGCGGACGGCCACTCGGCGTCGGTCGACGTGACGTCGTGCACGATGACGATGAGGTGGTCGTTCAGTGCACCGACGGGCATCGAAACGCTGGCCAACAACACGGGCTGCGAGGTCCCGTCGGCTCGGCGGTGCTGGACCATGAGCGGACCCGGCTCGCGGCCGTGCCCGATCGAGCGGTACCACTCGACCACTGCCTCGCGTTCGGACGCCTCGATCACCGCGGTGATCTCGAGCGGCGGGACGTCTTCGAGCGCGAGCCCGAGCACGCCCCGTGTCGCAGTGTTCGTGTAGAGCACGCGGTGTTCGCACCGGTCGATCACGAGCGCGGGCTGCGGCCAGGTGTCGAGCCATGCGTACACGTCGCCGACGCGGTCGGGCCCGCGTACCGCGAAGGTCTGCGCGACGACGTAGCGCGTCGCGTCGGCACCGTCTTCGACGGCGGGCCAGTACACGACGCGGAACCAGCGTTCGTCGTCGCTCATGCGTACCGGTCGGATCCGCGTGATCGGTCGGCTCGCGTGGGCGAGCGTCTCGAGGATCTGGCGGGTGTTCGGAGTCGGGCTCGTGACGAACGGCGTGAGTCGGGCGAACGAGTCGCCGGCGTCGACGCCGTGCCGGCGCATCACGAGGTTCGCCCAGGCGATGGTCTGGCTGTGGAGATCGAGGAGGAAGACCCCCATCGGCGCCGCCTCGAAGGCGGGGGCGAAGCGGGCGACGAGTGCCGCGATCCGAGCATCGTCGTGCGTCGGGGTAGCCATTCTGTGCACGTCCCTCCGACCCTCCTCTCATGCAGACGGATGAGTCTTCCCGAAGGGCTATCGGACCCGAGGGTGGACATGCAAGAGCGGGACCCGTCTACTGTCGCGGGCGATGAGGGTTCGGGACTGCCAACATTCCGGACGAAACGGGCGTTTCGCGCCGGGCCGCGGGCCCCTCGCGGTGGCGATCGCCGCTGCCCTGCTCACGGGCTGCGCGCTCGTCACGCCCCCCGGCGCGGCACCGCTGCGCTATCGAGATCCCGTCGCCAGCGACGTCGCGATCAGCTCGGATCTCGTCTACGGCACCGCCGTCGACCAGGCGGGTACGACCGTGACGTTGCGCGCCGACGTCTACTCGCCGGTCGGCGACGCCGTCGCCGCGCGGCCGTTCGTGATCTTCGTCCACGGTGGCAGCTTCCGGGCCGGGAGCAAGACCTCCGCCGAACTCGTCGACCAGGCCCGCTTCTTCGCGCAGCGCGGCTACGTGACGGCGTCGATCACCTACCGGCTCGGTCCGACGGTCGGCTGCGTCGTCCCCGGCGCCGAGTGCGTCGTTGCGATCGTCCAGGCCCGCGAAGACGCGCAGGCCGCGGTGCGCTTCTTCCGTTCGCGCGCCGCGGAGTTCGGGATCGATCCGGAGCGAATCGCGATCGCCGGCACGTCGGCAGGCGCAATCACCGCGCTGAACGTCGGCTACGGCGCCGACCTGCCCGATGCCACGGTCGACGGCGTCTCCGCCGAGGTGCGCGCTGCCGTCTCGTTGTCGGGCGCGGCGTTGCCGGGCGGAGCCATCGACGCGAACGATGCACCGGCGCTGCTCTTCCACGGCACGGCCGACCCGCTCGTGCCGTACGGCTGGGCGACCGCGACCGTCGACGCGGCACAGGCCGCGGGGCTCACGAGCTATCTCGTCACGTGGGTCGACGCGGGTCACGTGCCGTACGTCGCGCACCGCGAAGAGATCCTCACCCTGACCGCCAATTTCTTGTACTGGACGATCGGTGTCGGCGCTTCGTCCTGACGTGGTTGCACGCGAACCCTGCCCTGCGCGACCCCGACGGGCGGAACCAGATCGAGGGAGACCATGACCGGAACCGGATCACCGCGCGCACGCGAGAAGGCCGCGCCGCGTTTCGCGATCATCGGAGCGGGTATGTCGGGCATCCTGAGCGCGATCAAGTTGCGCGAGGCCGGGATCACCGACTTCACGGTGTACGAGAAAGCCGATCGTGTCGGTGGCACGTGGCGCGAAAACACGTACCCAGGCGTCGCGTGCGACGTCCCGTCGCACCTCTACAGCTACTCGTTCGCGTTGAATCCCGATTGGAGCCACCCGTACTCGCCGGGCGCCGAGATCCAGGCCTACTTCGAGCGGGTCGCTGCCGACCACGGCCTCGACGCGCACATCCGCTACGGCGATGCGGTCGAGTCGTGTCGTTTCGCCGACCACCGCTGGCATCTCGAGACCGCGGCGGGGGTGCGCGACGAGGTCGACTTCGTGATCGCGGCGACCGGCGTGCTGCACCGACCGGTCGTCCCCGACATCGAGGGCCTCGAGTCGTTCGCGGGAGCGCGCTTCCACAGCGCGCGCTGGGATCACTCGGTGCCGCTCGCGGGTCGCCGCATCGGGGTGATCGGCACCGGTTCGACCGCGGTGCAGATCGTGTCGGCGCTCGTGGATGAGGTCGGCCACCTCGACCTGTTCCAGCGCACGGCGCAGTGGGTCCTGCCGCAGATGAACGCGCCGTTCACCGACGAGGAGAAGTCGGGTTTCCGCGAGCATCCCGAGCGCATGGCGGAGCTGCACGAGAACTTGTCGCGGTTGTTCGCCGACGGTTTCTCCAACGCCGTCGTCGACGCCGACTCGCCGCAGATGAAGATGATCGAAGAAGCTTGTCGGCAGAACCTCGAGCAGACGGTCGTCGACCCCGACCTGCGCGAACGGTTGCGTCCCGACTACCGCGCCGCGTGCAAGCGCCTGATCGTCTCGACCGACTTCTACGAGGCGATCCAACGGCCGAATGCCGAGTTGGTCACGGCGGGCATCGAGCGCATCGAGCCGGCCGGTGTTCGCACGGCCGACGGACGCCTGCACGAACTCGACGTGCTCGTGCTCGCCACCGGGTTCGACGCCGGCGCGTTCATGCGCCCGATGAGCGTCATGGGCCGCGACGGGCTCGACCTCGACGTGGCGTGGTCGCCGCGTCCGAATGCGTACCTCTCGGTCTCGATCCCGGGGTTCCCGAACTTGTTCATGCTGAACGGTCCCAACGGTCCCGTCGGCAACTTCTCTCTGATCGAGGTCGCGGAGTTGCAGCTGGCCTACATCCTCCAACTCGTCGACCGAGTTCGCGCCGGGGAGCGCCGCGAGATCTGCGCGACGACCGCAGCGATGGAGCGGTTCGAGGCCGAGCGGGTCGCGGCCGCGTCCAAGACGGTGTGGGTCACCGGGTGCCGTAGCTGGTACCTGGACGACCGTGGGGTTCCGGCGTCGTGGCCCTGGCCGTTCGATCGCTTCCGCGAGGCGATGCGAGCGCCCGCCATCGACGACTTCGAGATCGCATGAGCGCCGACCCGTCGCCGCTCACCACCGAGCCCGAGCTCGGAGCGGCCGTCGACCTGTGCACCGCCGACGGTCGACGCCTGAATCCCGCGGCCCGCGGTTGGTCGCGCACACCGCTGCATCGCGCGAACCTGCGCGGTGGTTGGGGCCGCACCAAGCGGTGGGACTACTGGGCCGTGCTCGCGGGCGACCTGCTCGTCTCGGCCACCTATGCCGACGTCGACTACCTCGGCATCGCGGCCGTCTGGTGGTGCGATCTCGCGTCGGGGACGACGGGTGGGCGCGACGTGATCGTGCCGTTCGCCCGGGGGCTCGAACTTCCCGAGGTTCCCGCGACCCGCCCGTTGCATTATGCGGGCAAGTCGCTCGACCTCGACCTGATCGACGACCCCGACGGCACGACGCGGATCGCTGCCCGGTGGCGCGAGCGCGACGGTCGCGAAGCGTCGTTGGATGCCGCGATCGCCATGCCCGAGGGGCACGAATCGCTCAACGTCGTGATCCCGTGGACGGAGCGACGCTTCCAGTTCACGTCGAAGCACCAGGCGCGGCCCGCCGCCGGGACGTTGCGCGTCGGCGACCGGCGGTACGAGTTCGGCGATGTGGCCGGCTCCGGTGCCGAACCCGCCTGGGGCGTCCTCGATGTCGGACGGGGTCGCTGGCCGTACCGCACACGTTGGAACTGGGCCGGCGGCGCCGGGTCGAGCGTCGACGGTCGCACGGTCGGACTCCAACTCGGCGGCAAGTGGACCGACGGCACCGGGTTCACCGAGAACGGGATGATCGTCGAGGGTCGCCTTCACAAGCTCGGCGCCGAGCTGCGCTGGGACTACTCGTGGGACGAGCCGCTGCGACCCTGGCGGGTGACCGCGCCGGGCGGCGAGCTCGACCTCACGCTCACGCCGCGCTTCGACAAGCACTCGCGCACCGCGGCGGTCGTACTCGCAACCGAGGTGCATCAGGTGTTCGGTTCGTGGTCGGGCCGGTTCCGCACCGACGACGGTGGCGAGGTCGTACTCGACGGTCTCCAGGGCTTCGCCGAGGAGTCCCGATCGCGCTGGTGATCCCGATGCATCACACTGGTCCACGCGGTCGGATCGGGCGGTCGGATCACGCAGGCGGATCGGGCTGCGGATGAGACCGCGGACCCAGGTTGGGTCGTATCATCGATTCGCTGTCGAGTCGCCCCTTCGGGCGACCGTTGGGGGGCGGCTCCTTGCGGGTCCTGGCGCGTCACGCCCCCACCGTGCGCGTCGGGACCCGCACCCTTTCGCAGACCGGCCGTCTAGGTTGGACCGGTCCTCCGACGTCGACGTCGACATCCGTCCCAGCCCGCGAAGGAGCCGAAGACCATGCGCATCAGCGTGGATTCCGACAAGTGCCAGGGCCACAATCGCTGTTACGCCCTGGCTCCCGAACTGTTCGACGTCGACGACCTCGGCTACGCGAAGGAGGTCGGCGACGGCACCGTGCCTCCCGGCCAGGAAGGCCAGGCACGCCTCGCCGCCGCGAACTGCCCCGAGTTGGCCATCACGATCACGGAGGATGCATGAGCCCCCAGCCGAAGGTGCCCGTCGTCGACTGGGCCACCGACTTCGACCACACCGATCCGAACTGGGTCGCCGACCCGTTCCCGATCTGGGACGGTCTCCGCGCGTCGTGTCCGGTCGCGCACACGCAGCGCTACGGCGGTGCCTGGCTGCCGGTGCGTCACGACGACATCGCCGCGGTCGCCTACGACACCGAGCACTTCACGTCGCGTTCGGTGATCGTGAGCACGATACGGCCGGGCGACCACGACCTGCCCGCGCCGATCGGCATCGCGCCCCCGATCACGTCCGACCCGCCGTTCCACGCCGACGCGCGGCGGCTGCTGCTCCCGGCGTTCGGGCCGAAGGTGATCGCGAACTACGAGCAGTACACCCGCGACCTGTGCCGCGAACTCCTCGACGACCTCGAGGGCCGCGACACGGTCGACGCCGCGGTCGACTACGCGCAGCACATCCCGCTGCGCGTGATCGTCAAGATGCTCGGCTTCCCCCAAGAAGATGCCGACATCTTCCGCCGCTTCATCCACCAGATCATCGAGGCCGTCGACGCGTCACCCGAGGAGCGTCAGGCGCAGATCGAGCAGGGCGAGCTCGACGCCTACATCACGGCTCGCGTCGAGGAGCACCTCGCCGAGCCGCGCGACGACCTCACCACGTTCCTCCTCGAGGCCGAGCTCGACGGCAACAAGCTGCATCCCGACCACGTTCGCGGCACGATGGTCTTGTTGATGATCGCGGGGATCGACACGACCTGGTCCGCGATCGGAGCGTCGTTGTGGCACCTCGCGCAGCATGGCGAGCACCGCCGTCGTCTCGCGACCGAGCCGGAGCTGATGCCGACTGCGGTCGAGGAGTTCTTGCGTGCGTACGCGCCCGTCACGATGGCGCGCATGGTCGCGAAGGATTTCGAGTTCGAAGGGTGTCCCTTCAAGCAGGGCGACTGGTTGCTCCTGCCGTTCCCGGCGGCGAACCGCGATCCGGAGTTCTTCGACCGTGCCGACGAGGTGATCCTCGATCGTGCCGTGAACCGTCACGCCGCATTCGGCCTC
>SXJQ01000200.1 GCA_005779345.1 Actinomycetota bacterium | reverse complement strand
GTCGAGCCGGAGTACGCATGCGTCGTAGGTCGCGCGCATACCCGGGACCTGTTCGGGGGTGAGGTCGCGCCAGGCGAGCACCCGGTACCGGATGTCGAAATAGTTGCCACGCTCGGGCTGGTACCGCTCCACGTACGCGCGACTCGCCGGTTGGTAGTAGTCGTGGACGACGTTGGTGTGGAAGAACACGAAGCGGGGCGGCACACCGGCGCCGGCGCCGGGCGGGGCCGGTTCGGCGCCGGGCGCCTGCAACACCTCGAGCGCGAGGTCGAACGCCGCCTCGACATCGGGGGTGTAGCGGAACTCGTCGAACCCGGCGTCGAGCCCCGACGTGCGGGTCAGCACCGAGTTGTTGATCACCGCGACCCGGTGGTGATCGGCGAGCAGTTCGAGCAGGCTGGCGTGGCCGAGTACGTGTTCGTGGGAGTAGTGCCGGTGCGTCTGCGAGTCGGTGCCGGTGAACAGGCTCGTGCAGGCCGGCAGGGTCCACGGCGCCGCCGCGCAGTAGCGGTCGAAGCGGATCCAGTCGTCGAGACGGCGTGCGACACGGAGTCGGGCGCCGGTCGCATCGGTGATGTCGAGTGCGTCGGCGCGCCAGGCGTCGACCATGATCACCACGATGTCCAAACGGGCCTCCCGGCGGGGGCTGATCGAGCCTCCCGGCGAGCGAGCCTACGCGGCCACCGCGGGCGGCCCGTTGCGGCCTGGGTCGGCCGAAGGCGACGGTGTACCGTGTCGAGCCGTGGCCGGGGGCGAGTGGAGGCACCAGTGACCGACGTCGCCGGGCGGCTTCGGGGCAACTACTTCGATCTCCTCGCGCGGATCCACAAGGCCGTGCGACCCCGCACCTATGTCGAGGTCGGGATGCACACGGGTCGCTCGCTCGAGCTCGCGGTCCCCGAGACCCTGATCCTCGGCATCGACCCGGTGCCGGCGGTGCGCACCAAGATCAACGACACCGCGCAACTCTTCTTCGAGACCTCCGACGACTTCTTCGCGAACCACGATGTCGCGGCTCTCCTCGGCGGCCGCCCGATCGACCTGGCGTTCATCGACGGGATGCACCTGTTCGAGTTCGCGCTGCGCGACTTTCGCAACATCGAGCGCAACGCGGCGACCACCTCCACCGTCATGGTTCACGACTGCTTCCCGCTCGACGCGGCGAGCGCGACCCGCGAACGCGGCGGCGACACGTGGACGGGCGACACGTGGAAGCTCGTCCCGTGCCTGCGCGAGTTGCGACCCGACCTCGAGATCATCACAGTGGCGGTCAAGCCGAGTGGGCTCACGATCATCCGGGGGCTCGACCCGACCAGCACCGTGCTCTGGGACCGGTACGACGAGGCGCTCGCGCGCTTCGGCAACATGAAGTTCGCCGAGATCGAGGGCCGTCAGGAGACCGCGCTCAACGTCGTGGCCAACGACTGGGACGCGATCGCCGCGCACCTCCCCGACTCGCCGTTCGCGCCCGCCGGGTCGATGCCGGCCGCGACGCCGCGCTTTCCGATGCGCTGGCCCGTGCTGCGCCACCAGTCGGTCAGGCTCGCGAAGGTGTTCGGCCGGCGCGTGATCGACCTCGTCACCCGGCGTCGCTGACGTCGGGCCGCATCCGACCCGCGAGGTCGGCGGCGACCCAGACCCAACGGATCCGTCCGGCCCGACCCGCGAGCCGCCACGCGTCGGCGATGAGCCACGCAGCGCGGCGCGCCGGCGAGAACGTAGGGGCCGCGGCGCCGGCTCTCGCCGCGAGTCGGTGCTGCACGCGGCCGCTCGCGTACGCCTGTCGCCAGGTGGCGCGCACCGTCGTGCGGTAGCGGTAGTGCACGACCGCGTCCGCGGCGAAGTGACACTCGACACCGGCTGCGGCGAGGCGCAACGCGAGATCGACCTCCTCGCCGGCGCGCAACGTCTCGTCGAAGTGGTGGCGCAGGAACAGGTCGCGGCGGATCCCGAAGTTGCAGCCGTGGGCGAACACGACCCCGCCGTACGCGAGCGCGCATCGCTCGATCGCGCGTCCACGTCCGCGAATCACCCAGTCGTCGTTGAGCCGATCGAGCGCGAGCGCGCCCGCGACGAACTCGTGGGTCGCCAGTGCGCGGTCCATCGCCGCGAGCCAACCGTCGGCGACCACGTCGTCGGCGTCGCAGCAGGCGACGTTCGTGCCGCGGGCAGCCGCGATCCCCGTGTTGCGCGCGTACGACGGACCGCGCCCTTCGGCGGCCGAGACCAACCTGACCCGAGGTTCGCGCACCGCGTACGCCTCGACCAATGCGTGGGTCGCGTCGCTGGAGGCGTTGTCGACGACCACGACCTCCCAATCGAACGTCACGCGCTGCGCGAGCAGTGCGTCGAGTTGTGCCGGGAGGGTCGCCGCGGCGTCGTGGGCCGGGATGACGACCGAGAGTGCGATCACGAGGGGGCCTCGCGATTCGCGAGCAACTCGCGCACCGTCGCCTCGAAACGGGCGACCACCCGTTCGGGGTCGACATCGTCGCGGAGGCCCCAGACCCGCGTGGCTTCGACCACCCGCGCGTATTCGTCGGCATCGTCCCAGAGCCGCCCGAGCGCGGCGACCCACGCGTCGATCGGCGCGTCGAGGGGCACGACCGTGCCGCCCGGACCGATCGCCTCGGCGGTGCCGTCGGCGTCGGAGCCGATCACCGGGATCGCACTCGCCTGGGCCTCCGCGACGACGCGCGGTCGACCCGGATGGCGGTATGGCACGAGCACGATGCGGGCAGCGCTGTACACGTCGCGGACGTCGTCGACGCGGTCGGCGACGACGACGTTCGGGAGTGACGCGACCGCCGCGCCGAGCTCGGCCTCGGCGGCCGGATCGAGCGGCCACGACCGCGCGAACGTGAACGGCACGTCGGGACGCGCTGCGGCGAGCACGAGCGCGATGTCGAGTCCGAAGAGCGGGACGGGGTTCACGAACACGACGCGTTCACGGGTCGACTCGACGCGCGACGCGCCGAGATCGACGATCGACGGGATCACGACCGCACCGGGCGCGCCGGATGCATCGGCGGCATCGGCGTGACCGGTCGCGTTGGCGAGCAAGCGGTCGGGCGCGACTCCCTCGGGGCCGACGTGGTCGATCGTGGTGCGCTCACGCAGGTAGTACACCGACGGGATCCGCGCCGCGGCGAGGCGGGCTCGGATCTGCCGCCAGGCCGGCCGGTCGACGCTGTTGACCACCACCGCGTCGAACCGGTCGGTGGCGAGCAGCGCGCCGAGTGCATGTTCGGGTTGAGCCGCGCGCCAGGCGCCGTAGGG
The DNA here is from genome assembly GCA_005779345.1 of Actinomycetota bacterium. GTDB lineage: Bacteria > Actinomycetota > Acidimicrobiia > IMCC26256 > PALSA-610 > SXJQ01. The sequence goes on along the minus strand of SXJQ01000200.1, from coordinate 141 downwards.
GCGGCCCGGGTCGACCCGGCGGCGTCGGCCGACGCGCGTCCGCACCACGTCGATCGCGGAGCGCAGCGGGCGCCCGACCACGGCGATCCGGCCGGCGCGCACCGGGGCGTCGAGGCGGCGAGCGGGCGCGGGCCGCGGGCG
>SXJQ01000199.1 GCA_005779345.1 Actinomycetota bacterium | reverse complement strand
CGGTCGGTGGCTCAGCCGATCGCGGAGGCCGACGGCCGCGATCACGCGGTCGAGCCAATCGGCATCCGGGTCGCGCCCGGCGAGCGCGGCGGGCAGCGTGATGTTCTCGCCCGCGGTCAGCGTCGGAACGAGGTTGTACGCCTGGAACACGAACCCGAGTCGATCGCGACGAACGGTCGTGAGTTCGCGCTCGCTCATCGCCGAGATCTCGAGTTCGCCGACGAACACCTGACCAGACGTGAGTCGGTCGAGACCAGCGAGGCAGTGCAGCAACGTGCTCTTCCCCGAGCCCGATGGTCCCATGATCGCTGTCAGGGCCCCGGAGGTGAACTCGACGTCGACGTGGTCGAGCGCGCGCACCTCGGTGTCGCCGCGTCCGTACAGCTTGACCGCGTCGACGGCCCGCGCCGCGGGTGTGGTCATGCCGGCTCCTCTGCCACGGTTTCGGGAACTCCGACCTCCATCGCTGCCGCGAGGTCGCGCCGCTCGCCGCGGCGACCGGCCACGACGAAACCGACGAATCCTGCGACGACGAGCACGATCGACAACAACGCGTTGAAACGCACGCCGAACAGTTCGCTCGCCGGGTCGACGCGCAGCAACTCCATGAAGAATCGCTCGATGCAGTACAGCGCGATGTAGAGCGCGAGCGCCTGACCCCGTTGGAACCGGAATCGGCGTTCGGCCCAGGTGATCACGGCGAAGAGGGCGAAGCAGTAGAGCGACTCGTAGAGGAACGTCGGGTGGAAGGTGTCTTCGGCGATGTAGCGCGCGGGTCGGTGGGCGAGGTCGATCTCGAGCCCCCACGGCAGGTCGGTGGGGCGACCGAACAACTCCTGGTTCCACCAGTTGCCCCACCGGCCGATGCCCTGGGCGACGGCCACGGCCGGCGCGATCACGTCCATGAGCACGACCGGATCGAGGCGCTTGCGGCGGGCCATGAACCACACGCCGAGGGCGCCGCCGGCGACCGCTCCCCAGATCGAGAGGCCGCCCTCCCAGATCTTGAAGGCGCCGACGACGCCGTCTTCGTCCCACGAGTACCCGGTGAACAGGTGGTACACGCGCGCGCCGATCACGCCGGCAACCACGACGACGGTCGCGACCTCGCCGACCGCGCCCTCGGGCAGGCCGAAGCGGGTCGCGCGGCGATCGGCGATCCGCGCCGCCACCAGCACGCCGATCGCGAGCATGAGCCCGTACGCGTGCAGGTCGAGCGGCCCGATCGGGATCGTGCCCTTGGACGGGCTCGGGATGGAGGCGAGGAAGGTCACAGCAGCAGTGGATCGCACGACATGCGGCGTCGAACGGGAGGTGGCGCCACTCTACGGCCGGTTCGGATCCACCGCGGGCTCGGCCGCCGAACCTCGACCCCAGCGTCCGTTGAGCCGACGGCCGCACGGGTGCAGCTGTCGACTCAACGGACGGCGGGCTACTTGAGCAGTCGCGACCGGCGACGATCGGCGAGCACCTTGCCGCCGGTCTGACACGCCGGGCAGTAGACGACCTCGTAGGCCTCGTACGACACGCGCGCGAGGTCGGTTCCGCACGCGGGACACGGAACCCCGGCCTTGCCGTGCACGATGAAATGTCCGCCGAGCTTCGGTTCGGAGAGTCCGCCGCCGCGGCGCCGTTCGCGTTCGAGGCCGGTCGCGAGCACCGACCCGACGGCGTCGAGCAGCCGCTCACGTTCGTCGGCCGTCAACGACTTCAGCGCGGCGAACGGCGACAACCGCGCCGCGTGGAGCACGTCGTCGGCATAGCCACGGCCGACCCCGGCAACCGACTGCTGATCGCGCAGCACGGTATGGATGCGACGACCGTCGGCCGCCGAGCGCACGAACTCGGCGAACGCCGCGCTGTCGGGCTCGGGGCCGAGCCGCGCGAGTGGGCCGTCGTCGCCGGGAGCGAGGACCCACCAGCCCGCCTTGCGCTCGTTGCCGTGCTCGCGGATCAACACACCGATGTCGTTCCCGAAGCGCCAGCGCACGACGGAGCCCTTCGGTTTCGTGCGCTTCGGCGGCGCCTCGATGTCGAGCCGGCCGGCCTGGGAGAGATGGAAGGCGAACCGGTGGCCCGACCCGAACACGACCAGCACGTACTTGCCCCGACGGTCGACCCGCTCGACGCGCTCGCCGACCAGCGCGTCGGGGTTCGGCAGTGCCGTCTTCAGGCCCGTGAACCCGAGCGGCTCGTATCCGACGAACACCTGGCCGGCGAGCGTGTCGTGCAGACGTTCGGCGAGGGCTTGCATCTGGGGGAGTTCGGGCACGTCACAACGCTAGCGACGCACTACAGATCGGCGGTGTCGATGACGATGCTCCCAGACATGCTGGGTCGCAAGCGTCGCCGCAACCTCCGGTCGGGCGATCGTGCCGCGTCCGGGTCGTTCGCGCACTCCTCCGGAGCGACCGACTTCGCGGAGCTCGTCGCGCTCCACTCGCTCCCGCCCGACGTCACGCCCGACGCGGTCGAGATCCCTCGCGGGTACCGCAGCCGGTCGCTGTCGGACTCCCCGAGATCACGGACGGCCTGAGCGGCGTCCCTTCCGCGTCTCCTCGAGACGCGTGCGGATCGTGTCGCGACGCTCTTGCACGTCGCGGTAGGTCAGCTTCTCGACCGAGGGGTCGACCCCCATCGCGGCCTTCATCGCGTCGGCGTCGAACGCGGCAGCGTCGATCTCGATCCCCATCTCGGCGGCGAGCCGCTCGCCATGACGACGCGCGATCTCGCCGTGTACCTCCTCGATCTCTCCGATGATGTCGAGGTCGGGAGCGAGCGTTGCGATCGCGCCGTCGAGGAACATCATGTTCTTCACGAAGAGCATGAGCTCCTTCGGGGCGCGCGCGCCGTAACCGAGCAGCTTCTTCGTGATGTCCTGGAGCTGCGCGAGCAATTCGTCGGCGCCCAGCGTCGTCGGGTCGACGACCGGACCCTCGAGCCCGAGGTCGCTGATCACAGCCTCGAGGTCGATGTCGGGAGGGAAGGCACCGAGGTCGCGCAGCGCGCCGAGTTGCGCCCGCACGTCGCCGGTGGTCGCGCCGAGCAGGAGGAAGAGGAACGCCATGCGCCGCGCCGGATCGAGCCGGCCGGTGATCCCGAAGTCGAGCAGGACCGTGCGCCCGTCGGGTCGGACGAGCAGGTTGCCGCCGTGGAGATCGCCGTGGAACACGCCGTACAACATCGCGCCCTCCATGAAGGCGACGAGCCCCGCATGCAGCACCGCCTCGGTGTCGACCCCCGCGCCTTGCATCCCCACGACGTCGTCCCACGCGAAGCCGTCGAGCCGTTCCATCACGAGCACACGTCGCGTCACGTAGCGCGGGTGTGGTCGCGGCACGATGACCGCTCGCTGACCCGTCTCCGCGAGGACGCGCGCGACGTCGAGCATGTTCTGGGCCTCGAGCCGGAAGTCGAGTTCCTCGACGATCGTGTCGGCGAAGAGCTCGACGAGCGCGGGAGGGTTCGCGAGTGCCGCGACGGGAATCCGGCCGACGAGCTTGGGTGCCAGCCATGCGAGCGCGCGGATGTCGTCTCGGACGCGCGTGCCGATCTTCGGCCGCTGCACCTTGACGACGACCTCTTCGCCGGTCGCGAGGCGCGCCGCGTGAACCTGCGCGATCGAAGCGGCGGCGATCGGTTCGCGCGAGAACTCCGAGAACAGCGTCTCGATGCGGCCGCCGAGCTCGGCTTCGACCACCCGCCGCACATGATCGAACGATTCGGCCGGGACTCGGTCGCGCAGCAGCTTGAACTCGCCGACGAGTTCGGGCGGAAACAGCCCCTCGCCGCTGCTGATGATCTGGCCGAGCTTGATGTAGGTGGGTCCGAGGCGCGCGAACGCCACCCGGAGCCGGCGCGAGAGGGCCGCCCGCCGCGGCGACTGCTCCAGCCTCCGCTCGGTGAGTGCCCAGATCCCGAGCGCGGTCCCGACCTCCCAACACGCCGCGGCGACGCGGCCGAGCGGCGGGACGTGTCCCGGTGCGAGCAGGTTCGGCACCTCGGCCGCGATCTGCTCCCGGAGCGGACCGAGCCCGCGGCGCCAGGCGACCCGCTCGGGGTCGATGCGCCACGGGCCCACGTCCGAGAAACCGCCGATGTCGAGATCGGAGCCCTGGGCGACACCGGGTGTTTCGGTCATCGGCTCCGACGGTAGCGAGCCGCTACGCGCACCGGCCCATCCAAGGTGCTGCACCCTGCCACTGGTAGAGGTCGAGGGCGAGCAGGTCTTGATCGGCGACACTCGCCCGGGCCGGGTCGACACCGACGAGGTCGTTGCGACCCGCGTGACGCGCGGTGGAATCCCAGGTGCTGCGCGAGAACTGATACGCCCCGCGGTAGGTCCCCGACGGGTTCACCGCGGCGTAGCCGTCGTCGTAGGCCGGCGCGTTGTGACTGGATTCGTGCGACCGGGTGCACACGAGGAACGGATGCAGGTGGATGTCGCGCCGCGGCCGACCCTGCAGGGTCCACGCGCCACGGTCACCGACAGCGATCGCGACGGTCTGGGCGGTCCGCCAGCCTTCGAGCGGCCCGCGGTGCGCGCCGGCGTCGAACGCGGCGATGAGGCCCGAGCGCAGCGCGATCGAATAGCCGTCGCCGTCACGATCGGCGGCGATCCCGACTGCGTCGGTGTCGGCCACGACCCCACGCAGCATCCCGATCCGCTCCGCGGTGCCGAGCGGGTACACCGCGCCGTCGCTCGCGAGGAGCAGCAGCCCGGCGCCGTCGGCGGTCGCGCTCGCCGCGACGATCGGGGCGCGGAGGCGACGCGTCGCCACGTAGCCGACCGCGGGCGCGTCGCCGAACGCACGGACGCGCCCATCGTTGCGGACGATCCAGTACCCGTCACCGTCGGGGCGAGCCGCGATCGCGGCGACACCGAGGTAGCCACGGGGCAGGCGCCACTCGCCGAGGGTCGGCGCATTGCCGAGGGCTCGGACTCGGCCCCGGCGGGTCACGATCCAATAGCCGCGGTTCGATGCTGCCGCGATGCCGATCGCGGGGTCGATGGCCGGATCGGTGCGAAAGCCACGACGCCAGATGGCCTCGCCGCGAGCGACGACCCGGCCGGCTCGGTCGAGTGCGAAGACCCCGCGGCCGTCGGGTGTGGCGGCGAGGGCGACCCGCTCGATCGAGGTCGGACCGAGGTCGAGGTCGGCGACCCGGCCGTGCGCGGCGAGGTCGTTGGGACGCGCCGCGGGCGTCGCGGCGCCGGCACCGAGGGCGAGCCCGGCGACGAGTGCGGTCGCGGCTGCGGCGGCGCCGAAGATCCGGCCGATCTTGGTGATCGGTCCGGTGCGGCCGACGAGGTCACGACCGACGTTGCCGTCGTCGGGTCGACCGGTGTTCCCCCGAGAAGCGGTGTCCCGCCCCGTGCTCGCGTCCCCAGCGAGCGTGGGAGCCTCCGTATGGAGACGTTCGCGCTGCGGATCTCGGGGAGAGTTCCCGACATTGCGGTTGCGGTTGCGTGCCATGTGATTCCTCCATTGATTGCCCACGCCTGGAGGGCGCTCGACCGCGCTGAGCGGCCGACTGGGTCGCTTCCGACCGTAGGAAGACCCTCCGCACGCCCCTGAACCCACTGGCAATTACTGGCAGCAGACCGACCCGTCGGTCATCGGGGTCTCGCGGTTGGCCCGCAAGGGGTCCGGCCGGCCGCGAGTCGCAACTCGAGAACTTTCCAATCACGCAAATGCGTGAGGCTCTGGGCCCCCTGGGCACCGGCAAGAATGCGCCGGTGGATCAGCTCGACGCGGTGATCATCGGCGCCGGACCCAACGGGCTCACCGCCGCGGCGCGCCTCGCGCGCGCCGGGCGGAGCGTGCTCGTCGTCGAGGCGGCGAGCACCGTCGGCGGCGGCTGCCGGACGGCCGAACTCGTCGAGACGGGGTTCCGCCACGACGTGTGCGCCGCCTTCCATCCGTTCGGCGCGAGCTCGCCCGCCTTCGCCGAGCTCGACGTCGAAGGCCGCGGGGTCGAGTGGCTCCGACCCGACGTGCAGTTCGCGCATCCGCTCGACGACGGACGCGCCGGCGCGGTCTGGAGCTCGGTCGAGACGACCGCGGCCCGGCTCGGCCCCGACGCGCGCCGCTGGCGTCGCAGCGTCGGCCGGCTCGCCTCGCAGTGGGACGCCCTCGCGCCTTCGATCCTCGGACCTCCGTTCGCCTGGCCGGCACATCCGCTCGCGTTCGGGCGGTTCGCGGCCACGGCGACGACTTCGGCCACCCGCCTCGCCGGTCGTTTCGCGACCCCCGAACCCGGCGCGCTCCTTGCCGGTTGCGCGGCCCACGCGGCCGCGCCACTCGAACAGGCGTTCATCGGCGGGCTCGGGCTGACGCTCGCCGCGGCCGCCCACGCCCGGGGCTGGCCGGTGGCCCGCGGCGGAAGTCAGACGATCGTCGACGCGCTCGCCGCGATCGTGGTCGAGTGCGGCGGCACGATCGAGTGCGGGCGCACGATCCGCTCGCTCGACGAGATCCCCGCCGCTCGCGCCGTGGTGTTCGACACGAGTCCGATCCAACTCCGTCGCATCGCAGGCTCACGCCTCCCCGCTCGGTACGTCCGCGCGCTCGAACGCTTTCGACACGGTGCCGGGGTCGTGAAGGTCGACGCCACGCTCTCCGAACCCGTGCCATGGTCACATCCCGACGTCGCGCGGGCGGGCACCGTGCACGTCGGCGGGACGGTGCTCGAGATCGCCGCCGCCGAGCGCGCGGTCGCCGAGGGGTCACTCGCGGCGCGGCCGTTCGTGGTCGTCGGCCAGCAGAGCGTCGTCGACCCGACCCGGGCACCCGCGGGCGGCCACACGCTCTGGGCCTACTGTCACGTGCCCCAGGGCGTCGCCCACGATCGCGACGCGATCGCCGGGGTGGTGGAGCGCATCGACGACCAGATCGAGCGCTTCGCGCCGGGGTTCCGCGACGTGGTGCGCGGCCGGCGGGTGATGGGGCCTGCCGAGTACGAGTCGTACAACCCGAACTGCCACGGTGGCGACTTCGCCGGGGGCGCGATCGACGCCCGCCAACTCGTCGCGCGTCCTCGAGTCGCTCGCGACCCATATCGGTGTCCGGGCGACGCCGGGTTCTACCTCTGCTCGTCGTCGACGCCACCCGGTCCCGGTGCGCACGGCATGAACGGCTGGCACGCGGCCGGTTCCGCGCTGCGCCACACCCTCACCGACTGACCGGCTTCGACTGGTGGGCGGCGGCGAGTTCGGCGAGGAGGTGGATCTCGCTCGCGATCAGCTTGGCGAAGTCGCCGAGGTGGAGGCTCTCGTCTTCGCCGTGAGGTCGCGAGAACGGATCTTCGGGGCCGATGAGCAACGCGGGGATGCCACCGAACGTCGCGGCGAACGGGCCGACGAACGGGATCGAGCCCCCGATCCCCATGGCCACGGGCGCGGCGCCGAAGCCGTGCTCGAGCGCGCGCTCGCACGCCTCGAAGGCCCAGCCCCGTGGCTCGGTCGTCCACGCCGGCGAACCGCCCAACGCGTCGACCGTCGGCTCCAGACCCCACGGCGTGAACGCCACCACGTGCGCACGCACCGTCGCCATCACCCGTTCGGGGTCCTGCCCGGGCGCGAGCCGGAACGACAGTCGCGCCCGCGCGCCGGCCACGATCTGGTTCGAGCTCCCGGCGATCGGGTGCGCGTCGAGGCCGATCACCGTGAGCGCCGGTCGACGCCACAACCGTTCGTACAACGCGACCGCCGGGTCGCCGATCACCGCGACGCCGGGTCTGAGTCCGTACGCCGTCGCGAACGCGGCCTCGCCGCCGAGCGCGACGATTCGCTCGCGCTCCGCTGCCGACGGAGCGACGACATCGTCGTCGAAGCCGGAGATCACGATCGCGCCGTCGTCGTCGACCATCGAGGCGAGCAGGCGCGCCATGCCCTGCACCGGATCGGGGACCGCGCCACCGGTCATCCCGCTGTGGAGCGGGCCGTCGAGCGCGGTGAGCGTCACGTCGCAGGCGACGAGCCCACGCAGCGAGTAGGTGATCGCCGGGACGCCGACATCCCACTGGCCGGCGTCGGCGAGCACGAACACGTCGGCCGCCAACGCCTCGGCATGCGCCCCGAGGAACCGCTCGAGGTGGGGCGAACCGATCTCCTCTTCGCCCTCGACGAGTACGCGCACGTTGCACGGAAGCGCTCCCGCCGATCGCAGCCACGACCCCACGGCGTGCGCGTGCGCGACCGCGCCCGCCTTGTCGTCGGCGGTGCCACGCCCGTACAGGCGACCCGACCGCTCGACCGGCTCGAACGGGTCGCTCGTCCAACGGTCGACGGCGCCGGGTGGCTGCACGTCGTGATGGGCGTAGAGCAGCACCGTCGGCGCATCGGGGCCCGCGTGCAACCATTCACCGATCACGTACGGGTGCGATCCTGCCACCGCCTCGAGCCGCACCCGCTCGAGACCGTGGGCGGCGAGGAGCGCTGCGGTCGCCTCGGCGCTCTCGACGACCCGGTCGGCGTGGTCGGCAGACCCCGAGATGCTCGGGATCCGCACGAGCATCTCGAGCTCGCGGCGCGCAGCGGCGGTCGCCGCGAGCGCGGCTGCGACGGCCTGTTCGGCATCCCCGGGACGTGTGCGTGACGGCATCACCCGATTCTCGCATCGCCCGGCGACCGCGTCGGCGTGACCCGCGGCGGCCGCGAATGGCACGATTCCCGCCGCGCCGGTCGACGAGATGTCAGAATCCCGCCGCATCCAGCCGTGCCCGACCCGTGGCGCACGGCCAACCGTGGGGGCAGTCGTGGACATTGGAGCGAGCCGGCACAGCGAGACCGACGCCGGACGGCCTCGGCGAGGCGAGCGCCTCGTCGCCCGCCGGTGGCGGCGCGCCACGCTGGCACTGGCCGTGACGGCCGGCTCGGTCGTGGGCGTCGTCGGCGTCGACGCCGAACGTGCCTTCGCAGAAGACGGGCTGCGGTACGAGGCGCACTCCACCTACACGGTCGACCCCGCGGCCGGGGTCGTCCATGTCGTGGTCGACGCCACGATCACGAACCAGAAGCCGAACCGGTCGACGAGCACCGGGTACACGCAGTACTACTTCCCGAGGATCGGAATTCCCATCCTCGCGGGTGCGACCAACCTGGCGGCGACCCGCGACGGGCGGCCGCAGTCGTTGGGTGTCGAAACGACCGAGAGCGATCGCTTTCAAGTCGTGTTCGTCGACCTCTCCCCCGACCTCTACTACCGAGACGTCGCGCACCTCCGTCTCGGGTACGACATGCCGAGCGCACCGCCGCGCAGCACCGACGGCGCGACCCGCGTCAACTCGGCGTTCGCCACGTTCTGGGCGTTCCCGGTCGCGGATCCCGGCCTCACGTCGGTCCGCATCCTGATCCCCAAGTCGTTCGAGGTCGACTACGTCGGCAACGACCTGACCGAGAAGACCCAGGGCGAATACCGGTTGTACGAGTCGGGAGCGATCGGCGACCCGCTCACGTGGGCGGTCGTCTTCTCGGCGCGCAACGACGACGAGCTCGAGGCGCGCGACGCCGATCACGACGAGCGCAAGATCCGGATCCGATCGTGGCCCGACGACGATGCGTGGGCCGATTTCGTCGACCGGCAACTCGACGACGGCCTCCCCGAGCTCGAGGCGCTCATCGGCCTCGACTGGCCGCGCGACGACGAACTCCAGATCACCGAGACCTACACGCCGTATCTCTACGGCTACGCCGGCTGGTACACGCCCGACGACAACACGATCGAGGCCGGCGACGCTCTCGACGCAGAGGTGATCCTCCACGAGGTCTCCCACCTGTGGTTCAACGAGGATCTGTTCTCCGATCGCTGGGTCAACGAGGGCGTCGCGCAGGCGTACTCCAACCGCGCCGTCGATGCGTCGGGCGGCGACGCGCTCCACCCGGACGACATCGACGCGTCTGCGCCCGGCGCGGTTGCGCTCAACGCCTGGGGCGACCCCTCGTTTCGCGACGACACGACCGACGATCAAGAAGAGTTCGGCTACAACGCTTCGTTCTTCGTGATCGACGCGATCATCGAGGAGATCGGCGACGACAAGATGCGCGACGTACTCCGCGCCGCCGACCAACAGCAGGTCGGTTACGTCGGCGACCCGAAGCCCGAAAAGGTGCTCGGCCCGGTCACGTGGAAGCGCCTGCTCGACCTGGTCGAGCGGGCCGGCGGGTCCGAGGAGGCGCGGACGCTCTGGCTGGACCACGTCGTCGACAGCAATGGACGCGAGGCGATGCGCGATCGCTCGCGGGCGATCACCGTGTACGAAGAACTCGTGGATGCGGGCGGCGAATGGACCCCGCCGATCGCGGCGCGTACGGCCATGACCAAGTGGCAGTTCGGAATCGCGCGCACGCAGATGGCGGAGGCACGCGCCATCCTCGAGACCCGCGACGAGGTGGAGGATGCACTCGCCGGGAGCGGCGTCGATCTCCCGACGCCCTTCGAGCCGGACTACGAGGGCGCCGAGGTCGACCTCGCGAAGCTCCGCGAGCGGGCCTCGGGGTACCTCGATGCCGCCGAGGTCGTCGCGGCCGCGCATGCCGAGGCCGACGCCGGACCCGGCCTCCTCGGCACGATCGGACTCTGGGGCGACGACTACGAGACGCGGCTCGCGCGCGCCGATCGTCAGTTCGAGCAGGGCAAGGCCGACGCCGCCGCGACGACGGCGACGGCCGTTCGCGCGACCCTCGACGACGCCTCGACCCAGGGCCGCAATCGCGTGCTCATGGTCGTCGGCGCGATCGCGTTCATCGTCGTGCTCGTGTTCGCCATCCGTCGTCTGCGCCGCAAGCGCCGAGCGCGGCGCGCGGCCGCGCTCGCGGCAGCAGCCGAGGCAATCGCCGACGCCGGAGCAAGCGCCGACAACACCGAGGCGACGGCCGAAGGCGACGTGGAGGGCGGGGTGGAGGGCGACCCGAGCTCCGAGGCCGAAGCGGCATCCGCGCCGTCAGACCCGGGGCCGTCAGAGACCCATGGGGAATCGTTCTTGGAGCCGCCGCATCCCACGTAACCACCGCTCGTAGTCGTCGGCCTTCCGGCGGAAGTACTCGCCGACCTCGGGGTGCGGCAGGATCAAGAACCGTTCGTCGGCGAGTCCTTCGATCGCGGCGTCGGCGACCGCATCGGGTTCCAACATGCCGTCGACGCCCGCGACTCCGCCTTCGGTCGTCCCCGCAGTCATGTTCGTGCGGACCGCCTGCGGACACAGGATCGACACTTTCAGGCCGTGTCCGCCGTACGTGATCGACAGCCATTCGGCGAACGCGACGGCGCCGTGCTTGCTCACCGAGTAGGTCGCGGAGCCGAGTTGGGTGAGCAGACCGGCTGCCGATGCGGTGTTGAGCAGGTACCCGCCGCCGCGTTCGACCATGCGTGGCACCAACACCTTCGCCGCCCACACGTGCGCCATCACGTTGACCTCGAGCGTGCGTCGCCAGATCTCGTCGGACGCGTCGAGGCCGAAGCCGCCGATGATCCCGGCGTTCGAACAGAAGAGATCGATCGGACCGTCATGATCCTCGGCCGCGTCGATCAGCGTGCGGATCTGCGCCGGGTCGGTGACGTCGCAGGGGTGCGAGCGCATCGCCGGGCGAGGTGTCGGCGACGCGGTGAGGTCGGCCGCGACGACCGCGCGAGCGCCTTCGTCGGCGAAACGCCGCGCGAGCGCCGCGCCGATGCCGCCCGCGGCTCCGGTGACCACCACGTGGGCGCCGTCGATCTTCATGCGACCTTCCCCCTCATTCGACGCGCGCGCCCGCGAGGTCGATCGGCACGACCTCGACCCTCGCGCCAGCGGTCGGGAGCGCGTCGGCAACGGCGCGCGCGTGATCGCCGCGACTGCACAGCGCGGCGACCGTCGGGCCCGAGCCGGAGAGCCACGCTCCGTACGCGCCCGCGCGACGCGCCGCCGCGAGCGCCACGGCAGACTCGGGGACGGCCGCAAGACGCTGGTCCTGGTGGAGCCGATCCTCGGTCGCGGCCGAGAGCGCAGCCGTGTCGCCCGTCGTGACCGCGGCGACGAGGAGCGCGGCACGGCCGAGGTTGAACACCGCGTCGGCGAACGGCACGGTCGCTGGCAGCGTCCCGCGCGACGCGCGGGTCGACGTCTCACGATCGGGGATCCACAGCACGACCTCGGCGTCGAACCCGATGGGGACACGCACAACCTGGTCGCCGGCGGCGACGACACACCCGCCGTACATCGACGCGGCAGCGTTGTCGGCATGGCCCTCCAGGTCGGCTGCGAGATCGCACAGCGCGCGACGGTCGTTCGCCCAATCGTCGCCGCGCTGCACGGCCGCGGCGACGACGCCGGCCACCCGCGCGGCGCCCGAGTACCCCATCCCGCGTCCGGGAGGAAAGTCGGTCGCGACGCCGATCGGACCGTCACCACCGGCTGCGCGAAACGCCTTGGTCGCCGGGTGGGTCGCCTCGGCCGCGGCACCTTCGGGTTCGAGCGTCAGCCGCAGGTGGCGACCGAGCGCGAGGCCGAGCGCGTCGAAGCCGGGGCCGAGGTTCGCCGACGTTGCGGGCGCGACGATCGTCGTCACGAGCCCGCGAGGTGGTCGGCGTAGGCGAGCGGCAGCAGTTCGACGAGTTGGCCGTCGGGGTCGCGGATGAACACCGCGACCCCGATGTTCGTCGCGGCGAGGACCTCGCCGCCGAACTCGGCGACCCGGGCGCACACCGCATCGATGTCGCACGACACCGAGATGTGGGTCAGGCCCGGCTCGTCCATCGCTCGCGGCCGAAAGGCGACCGCGCGTTCGGGCGCGGCGAAGTGCAACAACTCGAGGACCAGGCCGTCGCGCCGCAGGTAGCAGGCGGTCATGCCGAGCGGCGGCGACAGACCGAGGAGCTGTGCCGAACTGTCGTCGGGCGGTTGGATCTGACGCCAGAACTCGAATCCGAGCACCGACTCGTAGAAGCGTCGGGACCGGTCGAGGTCGCGCACGCACTGGCCGAGGTGGTTGAACACGACTCGGGCGTCGTCCGACGAATCCTCCATGGGCGGCATCGTGGCACATCGCGACGGCGGCTTCACACGACCGGGCGACCGAGACGTACCATTCGCGCATGCGGAGGCTGTGCGGACGTCCAGGTTGCAGCGCCCCTGCCGCGGTGACGTTCACGTTCGACGCGGCCCGACGCATCGTCTGGCTCGACGCGATCTCCGACGGCGCCGCGCGCGCGAGCGATTTGTGCACCCGGCACGCCGACGCGCTCGCCCCGCCCCAGGGCTGGACACGCGACGACCGACGACCCGTCGTGGTCGTCGATCCTCCCGAGGCGGCACCCTCTCGCGGCGCATTGCGCGAGGCCGAGGACCTGCTGCCCCATCGCGAGACGAAGAAGCGTCGTCGCCGTGCCGACCGCTGGTCCGACGTCCCGTCGTTGTTCGACACTCCGGCTCCGGCGCCACCGAGCGGTTCGACGCCCGACCTCGAGGCGGTACCGCCACTCGTCGAGGCGACCGACGCGGGGCCTGCGGGATCCCAACTCGTCGAACCCGAGCTCGTCGAACCCCAGCTTGTCGAGACCGAGGCGGTCGATACCGACGCGCGGCCCGCGGAGCCGGCCTGGGAGGCCCGCTTCGACGTCGACGACCTCGGCGGACTGCTCGACGCGAAGACGCCGCTGCTCTCGAGAGCCTTCCGCGCCGCCAAGACCGCCGAAGACGACTCCGACTCCGAGGCGACGCCCGACCCCGATCACTCGCGGCCGTAACGCTCCATCGACTCGTAGTAGTTGCTGAGGTCGGGCGGCCACCACGGCGGCGACACGCTCGTCTCGATCGTCCGCGGATCGACCGGAGTCCGCTCGTTGCTGGCTTGGTACACGGCGAAGCAGAGTTGCAGCGTCTTCACGGCCATCTCGCCGGTGAGGTCGGCGGTCGTGCGCCCGGCGAGGAGCGCGTCGACGAAGTGCTTCGATCCCTCCTTGAACCCGGTGAGCCAATTCGAGTCGATGTTGCCGTAATGGGTCTGGGTGCCGTCGGGGTGGTACACGATCACCGGCGCGAGATCGAGCATCTCGCCCGTCGCGCGCGTGACCCACACGAAGCCGTCGGTTCCCTGGATCTCGAAGAACTCGTCGGCGCCGTAGAAGCTGCTCCGCATGTGCATGCGCGGCGCGTACGTGACCTCCATCATGCCGAGCAGGCTCTCGCGCTCGTACTCCCAGATCGCCGCGGTCGGGGCTTCGAAGAACGCGGGTGCCTGGCGGACGATCGCCTGCACGCTCGTGATGTCCTGATCGAAGAGCCACAGAGCCGTCGTGTACTTGTGGACCATGTCGTCGAAGAGGTGGCCACCGGGGCTCTGATCGTTGAACCGCCAGACATAGCCCGACGGGTCGAGGCCGTTCTGGAACTCGGTGTCGGTCGTGCCGACCACCGTCTTGATGCGACACATCGTCGGCGCGCCGATCGCGCCCGAAGCGATGATCTCCTTGGCCTTTACGAGCGGCGGGTAGAAGACGTTGCACTCCGCGACGCGCAGCACGACGCCGGCAGCTTCGGCCGCGGCGATCATCTCGCGACCGTCGGCCACGGTGTTGGCGATCGGCTTCTGACAGCTCACGTGCTTGCCCGCCGCGATCGTCGCGAGCACGTGTTCCTTGTGCAGCATCGTCGGTGTGCAGATCTCGACCGCGTCGACGTCGTCGTCGGCGAGGAGGTCGGCGAGATCGGTGTACACCTTCGGCGCGCCCCACTCGTCGGCCGCAGCGCGCGCCTTGTCGGGCCGGTTGTCGCAGACCGCGATCACCTCGGCCTGAGGGTGTTCGAGATAACCCGCGACGTTGAGCGGTGCGATGTTGCCCGTGCCGAGCACGCCGATCCGAACCCGCTCCACTCCCGCTCCCCTCCGCCAACCTGACGTCGGCGTCAGCTTGGTGGAGGCGGGCGCTCACCGCAACTGCCGCGCGTGGCAGGGTGTCGCGTGCCCGCGCTCCACCCGCCCCGCATCGAGGGACCGCTGACGTCGGCGGCGATCGAACTCGACCACGACGCCGACCTCGACGAACTCGACGTCGCCGAGCTCGCCACGACCGGTAGCCCGCTCCACGATGTCCGGCTCCAACGTTCACGGCTCCGCCAGGTCAGCATTGCCGGCCTCCGCCTCACCGGGTTCGAGCTCCGCGACGCCGTGTTCGAGGCCGTCGATGGCGCTGGGGCCCACCTCGGCGGCGCGCAGTGGACGCGCGTGGAGTGTCACGATTGCCGCCTCGTCGGATTCGACCTCTCGGAGTCGGTGTTGCGGCACGTGAGCTTCCGTTCCTGCCGGCTCGACGACGCGAACTTCCGCCTTGCCGACCTCGAGCGCGTCGCCTTCGACGATTGCACGTTGCGCAATGCCGACTTCGCGGGCGCGCGCTTGCACTCGATCACGTTCGCGGGCTCACACCTCGACGACGTCGACTTCTCCAACGCCCGCGTCGACCAGCTCGACTTCCGTGGCGCGCGCCTCGGACGGTTGCTCGGCATCGGCGGCTTGCGCGGCTCGATCATCGGCGTCGACCAGGTGCTGCCGCTCGTCCCGGCGCTGTTCGCCGAACTCGGCATCACGATCGCCGAGGAGCCCGAGCTCGACTGACGCGCGTCGGAGGGCTCAGTCCAGGTCGCGCGCGGCGGCCTGCGAGTCGAGCATCGCCGAGCGATAGATCCCGCTGGCCATGAACGACGCCTCCGACGCGCGTCGCGCGTCGTACACCGCCGCGCGCACCTCGTGCGCCCGCTTCAGTTCGGGCTCGGCCTGCACCGCCATCTCGGCGAGGTGACACGCCAGCCGGAGGTCGCCCGCGGTTGCGAGTTGCTCGGCGCGGGTCGCGAGCGCGTCGGCACCACCGCTCAGCGCCGCCACCTCGCGCGCGACCTCGATGTCGCGCGCGGGCTTGAGGTGCGCCGGGTTGCCGTCGTACCAGCCTCCGTAGAGGCGCCAGAGATTCCGGACGACGAACTCGGGCTCGTCGTACGTCGGCTTCAGGTACGACTTGCCGGCGAGATCGGCGGGCAGCTTCACCGTGTGGATCACGTCGTCGAGGCGCGCGCCCGTGTTCATGAGCGCGAGCGTCTGGTCGTGCAACGACTCGAGCGCTCGGGCCGTGTCGAGGAGCACCGTGCGAATCCGCGTGACGCCCGCGATCGCGGGGCCGTGCGCGGGGAGCAGCAGGTCGGGGTCGAGCGCGGCCATCTCGCGCAGTGCGACCGCCCAATCCCAGGCGTACCGCTGGACCTTCTGGGGGTTGCCAGCGTTGGGGAACTGCCAGATGAACAGGTCGCCGACGCAGATCGCACGCCGCTCGGCGACCCACGCCCAGGTGTGGTCGTCGGTCTCGCCGCG
Organism: Actinomycetota bacterium; assembly: GCA_005779345.1. GTDB lineage: Bacteria > Actinomycetota > Acidimicrobiia > IMCC26256 > PALSA-610 > SXJQ01. The sequence goes on along the minus strand of SXJQ01000199.1, from coordinate 5,385 downwards.
TGCGTGCCGCAGGTCGAAGGTGAGCCCGCCCACGGTGAGCGCGGTGGCCGTGCGGTAGGTCATCTCGGGGTACACGAAGTCGGTCGGCCACGCCGGCTCCGGCAGCCGGAACTGGCGCATGTTGATGTGGCCGTTGTAGCCGGCCGTCGCCTGATAGCGGTCGAAACGGGTCGGCACGGCCTCGTGCCCGACATAGCGGATCTTGCGCGCGCCGTTCGCCGCGGCCTCGGCGTCGAACGACTGCGCGCCGGTGACGTGGTCGGCGTGACCGTGCGTGTAGACCGCGGTGTGCACCGGCGCGGTCGACCATGTCCGCAGCGCCTGGATCGCACCGGGCGCGAACAGGTGATGCGATACGTCGAACACGACGAGACCGTCGTCGGTGTCGAACGCGACGACGTTGCTGAAGGCCTCGGCGAGCGCAGTGCGTTCGCCCACCTCCTCGGCCCCGGCCGCGCTGGCGTTCATCAGGCCCTGCATCACGACGTCTTCGTCGCCGTCGATCCATCGCGCAGACCGTTCGAGCATGCTCATGTTCCGGCTCCCTCGTGACTCGCCGCTCGGCGGGTGGATTCCGCTGCCAGCCGGCCCGCGATGTCGCGCACCGCGAAGTGCAAGAAGGCGCGTAACGCACGACCGGCACCGGGCCAGGTGGCCCTCGCAAAGCTCGACTGCCAGGTGATCGACGTTGCGTCGCCGTCGGGCGCGAGCGTGACCTCGGCGCGGTAGTCCTCGACGGGAAGCCCGGACTCCAGCGTGTAGGTGAGGCGGTGCGGCGGCTCGAATCCGGTGACACGCTCCCGACTCGTGATCGGCCCGGTGCTGAACGCGCGCAGCGCGCCGACTCCGTCGGGAGCGGGATCGCCTTCCGCCTCGAGTTCGCTGCGCTTCATCCGGGTCCACGTGTGCCAGCCGCGCGCGTCGGCGAGCACCGCCCAGACGACCTCGATCGGCGCGTCGGCACGGGCGTGGACCTCGAATCCGAGTCGTGATCCGCTCATGCGTCCGAGCCTGCCACACGCCACACACCACGGGGCACCCGGCGACCGTAGGATCCCGCGCTCCACTCTCCCGGAGGTGCTCATCGTGCGTGCCGCACTGCTCGAACCGGCCGGACGGCCGCTCACGCTCGTCGACGACATCGACGTCGCCGACCCCGGTCCCGGCGATGTCGTCGTCCGGGTCCACTACTGCGGGGTCTGTCACTCCGACCTCTCCAACGTGAACGGGACGTTCCCGGCGCCCGGCCCGATCGTGCTCGGCCACGAGGCATCCGGTGTCGTCGAGGCAGTCGGTCCGGGGGTCACGAGCGTTGCCGCCGGCGACCGGGTGATCATCAGCCCGATCGCCACGTGCGGGCACTGCTACACGTGCCTGCGCGGCGACTTCGGCGTGTGCGAACAGGCGTTGTCGGTCACGACCGGCACGTTCATCGACGGCAGCTCGCCACTGTCGCGCGGCGGCGAGGTCGTCTACCGCGGGCTCGGCGTCGGCGGGTTCGGCGAGTACGCGCTCGTGCACGAGTCGGCCGCGGTGAAGATCCCCGACGACGCGCCGCTCGACGCGGCCTGCGTGATCGGTTGCTCGATCCAGACCGGTGTCGGCGCGGTGTTGAACACCGCGAAGGTCGAGCCCGGCAGCACGGTGCTCGTGATGGGGCTCGGTGGTATCGGGATCGCGATCGTGCAGGGTGCGCGGCTCGCGGGAGCGAGCCGCATCATCGTGAGCGACCCGCTGAGCGAGCGACGCGATGCCGCAGCGCGTTTCGGCGCGACCGACGCGATCGACCCGACGAGCGACGACATCGTGTCGAAGGTGCTCGCGATCACCGGCGTGGGCGTCGACTACGCGTTCGAGGCGGTCGGCAAGGGCGCGCTCGTCGACCAGGCCATCTGGACCGCACGGCCCGGGGGCATGATCGTGATGGTCGGTGCCGCGCCCATCACCGACGCGGTCACGATCAACCCGGCGGTGATGTTCATGGCGAGCGAGAAGAAGCTCGTCGGCTGCTTCCTCGGCTCGTGCCACAGCCGCCGCGACATCCCTCGACTCGTCGGGCTCTGGCAGTCGGGGCATCTCGACTTCGAGGGGATGATCACGCACCGCCGTCCCCTCGCCGAGATCAACGAGGCGTTCGCCGACATGGAGGCGGGCCGCGGCCTGCGCACCGTCCTCGCGCTCGCCTGACCCCGCGACGGCGCCCCCACCGTCCATTGCGTCGACGGCTGCACCGGTGCGGCTCTCGACTCAACGGAGCCCGGGGGACCGGAGATGACGGCCGGGGATGAGCGGTCGGTTGGGCTCGACGGCGCGAGACTGCGCGGACCGCCCCGCCGGCGACCTGCACCGGTTGCCGACCGAGGAGAACCCCGACCGAGGAGAACCATGCGTACTCGCGCCACGATCGCTCTCGCTCTCACCGCTGCCCTCGGAGGCGCGGCGTGCGGCTCCGGCTCCGACACCGGCGATGCGGTCGAGGTCACGACGACCGACGCCACGAGCGCGGCCGACGAGTCGACGACCACGGCCGGCGCGACCGACACGACCGCGCCGTCGACCACCAGCGCCACCGTCGACGCGGGCGAGACCGCCCTCGGGACCGTGCTCGTCGACAGCGAGGGCTTCACGCTCTACGCGTACACCGCCGACTCGGATGGCACGAGTGCCTGCAACGAAGGGTGCTCGACGTTGTGGCCGCCGCTCGCGACGGTCGACGCTCCGGTCGCGGGTGGCGACGTGACCGCCGAACTCGCGACGATCACGCGCGACGACGGCACGACCCAGGTCACGATCAACGGGCACCCCGCCTACGGTTTCGCGAGCGACAGCGCTGTCGGCGACACCGCGGGCCACGGTGTCGGTGGTGTGTGGTTCGCGTTCGGCCCCGACGGTGAGCTGCTCCCCGCCTGATCCAACGGCTCAGGCGCCGACGACGGTGTCGGCGGCCTGATAGGTGTTCTGCAGGTCGTCCTGCACGACGGTCGCGAGGCCGTCGGTGCTCAACACGTCGAGATCGGCGGTGAGCGTGCGCGACGAGAACGTCCAGCCTGCGGGGAGCGTCAGCACCGAACCGAGGTCGGCGAGACGGTCGATGGTCAGCGTCGGCTCGATCTGCACGGAGTACGACTGCATCACGTACACGCGGCCATCGGGGTCGGTGAGTTCGTGGATCTCGCTCCCGGCGCGGAACCGGAACACCGTGTCGCGCACGACGTCGCGGCCGACATACGGCGACTGGTTCGGCAGTTCACGGCCGAGACGCACGGTGGCGGCCTTGAACATTCCGAGCGCGCCGAACGTCGTGGTCTCCGCGTCGGCGCGGATGTCCGACATGATCGTGTCGAGCATCCAGTAGCGCGGGCCGTTCTTGAGCGCGACGAGCGCCTGGTGCTCCTTTGCGATCGCGGCCGGGTCGAGCGCGTCCCAGTCGGCCTGGGGGCACTCGTTTTCGCCGATCGTGTTCCACACGTCGGCGACGAACTCGCCCGCGTCGTTGTGGAGCAGCAGCACCTCGCAGTACCGGACGCCGTGCAGGCCCTCGGGGAACTGTTCGTCGCTGCTCGTCTTGCCCGCGTAGGTGACGGCCGTGGTCGTCTCGGCGACGGTCGTCGACGCCGGTGCCGCGAGGGTGGTCGTCGGGTCGGCCGTGTCGTCACCGTCGTCCGAACCGCACGCCGTGGCACCGAACACGAGGATCCCAGCGAGCCCCGCCGCGCCCAACGCCCGCCTCCGCCCCCCGGCCCTGAACTTTTGTCGTGTCATATGCCAAAAGATCGTAGAGCATCGGCGATCGGCACGTCGCCGCGCGCTTCCCCAGGTTCGTGTTACAGGCTCGTGAGCCGCGGGGAGCCGGGCCCGACGAGGGAGTCACCGAGACGATTGGTCGCGTCCTGCGCGCCTGCGATACCACACACCAACCAGCGCGCATCCGAAAGCGCCGCCGATCGCGGCCGGCCAGTCATAGAAATCCGCACCGAACAGGACCGCGACGATCAGGAGCGGAATGCCGAGTACGAGCGCGAACCCCTGGCGCTTCTTCGCCATGATCGGACAATCGCGGCGATGGACGGTCACGCCTTCGCAGGCTGGGCAATGCTGCGGTAGCGCCTTCATTGCCTCCCAGATCGTGTAGCCGCCCCCGGTCCGACGCGGTCACGAACGACCCGCGTTCACCAACCTCGGTTCCCATCACTCATTTCCCGTTGCTCGCCAATCGACCGAGGCTGATGAAAACGACGAAGCCGAACAAGCCGTACGCGACGACGTCGATACCGCTCGCGAAGCTGCCGACGATCCCCGCGACGCACAGCAACAACACGATCAAGTAGGTACGCGGCGCCATCAAACCTCCTGATTCAGCGCAACAGTCGTTCGACGAGCGGGCCGATCACGTCGCGCAGGTCGTCGGGCGTGACCGAGCGCATTTCTGCACCGCCGTCGAACAGCCAGCGTGCCGCCCGCTCCGGTTGGTCGACGACAAGCGAACCAAGTGCCTCGCCGACGAGGTTCCCGAGCCCGAACGGCGCCGCCAACAGTGCGCCGGCGACACCACCGACCCGGTCGTACTCGACGGTCAGACGGTAGATGTCGTAGAGATCCGACGCCCGCTTGTGCGGTTCATTCCGTCGGCCACCAAGGAGCGCGGCCGACTTCGTCGCGACGAGCGCCAATGGTGGCGCGACCCGGATGGCCGCGGTCGCGTCGGCGACGACGATCTCGATGCGGGTCGCGGTGTCCAGCGCCCACCGGTGGCCGACCACGAACAGACGGTCGCCAATGTCGATCCCCTCGAGGTCGTCGTACCGAAACGCCGCAGTGTCGATGATGTCGACCTTCACGCCGTCGATGAGCACCCGACTCCGGTTCGCCGGATCCGCGTCCCCGATGCTCGAGGTGATGAGGTCGATTGCGGTGGGCGACGTCGTCTCGATGACCGCGTCGACGTCTTGCGTCGCGCGGTGCACCGCTGCCAGGCGGCACATCACCGCGAGACCGCCGACGAGCGCATACGGGCCGAGGTTCACCTCTGCGAGGCGGGAGGCCACCCGCACCAGGCGGGCGGTGTTCCCGTCCGCGTCGCCGGCGAGAGAGATCCGTTCACCAGACACGCGTGAAGTCCTTGGGGTACCAATCGGCGAGGATCTCGGCACCTCGGGCGCGGTCCTGGGCGAGGTCGAGTGCGGCGAACAACCCGTGTGCGAAACGCCAGTGCCCCCACTCGCTGCTCTCCCGGTGGTAGCGATTCGCGCATACGAGTGGCGTGGGCGCGACGGCCACGGTGCACGCCCGCTCCTCGAAGCGATCTGCCCGACCGAGGCGAATCGTGGCTCGTCGGAGCACCGCCGAGGAGGGAACATAGAAGTCGGGTGGGTACACCGCCCCGAT
>SXJQ01000198.1 GCA_005779345.1 Actinomycetota bacterium | reverse complement strand
TGGTCGACCTGCTCGTGCTGCACCGCGAGGCCCACGACATCACGGTGCGCGAGGCGGCGATCACCTCGGCGGTGTGGGTCGCGATCGGGTTGAGCTTCTCGCTCGTGCTCTGGGGCGTGCTCGACAACGGCGGGACGGCCGCGACCCAGTACCTCACCGGCTACGTCATCGAGAAGTCGCTATCGGTCGACAATGTGTTCGTCTGGGCGGTGATCTTCGGGTACTTCTCGGTGCCGAACCGCTATCAGCACCGGGTGTTGTTCTGGGGCATCTTCGGTGCGCTCGTGATGCGAGCCATCTTCATCTTCACCGGTGCACAGCTGCTCGAATCCTTCGACTGGATGCTGTTCGTGTTCGGCGGCATCTTGATCATCACGGCCGTGCGAGTCGCGACCCACTCCTCCGACGAGATCCACCCCGAACGCAACCCGGTCCTGAAGCTCGTCCGTCGGTTCGTGCCGGTCACGGCCGAATACGACGGCCAGAAGCTCTTCACGCGCCAGAACGCGAAGCGGATGGCAACGCCGCTGTTCGTCGTTCTCGTGCTCATCGAGGCGACCGATGTGGTGTTCGCGGTCGACTCGGTTCCGGCGATCCTCGCGGTCTCACGCGATCGATTCATCGTGTTCAGCTCGAACGCGCTCGCGATCCTCGGTCTGCGTGCCCTCTACTTCTTGTTGGAGGGAGTCCGCGACCGGCTCGTCCATCTCAACAAGGGCCTCGGGATCATCCTCTTCTACGTCGGCTGCAAGATGATCGCGTCGCGCTGGTACCACATCGATCCGTTCATCTCGCTCGGTGTGATCGCGATCATCCTCACCGTCACGGTCGTCGCGTCGCTGCGCGCGACCCGCGGATCGGGTCTCGGTGGTCCCGACCCCGCCGATCCCTCCGATGCGGGCGAGATCCCCGACCCAGTCGCCGCCAATGAATCGGGGAGTACGCCATGAAGCTCGACACGATCGTCGTCGCGACCGACGGTTCCGGGAATGGTCGCCGCGCCATCGAGCATGCTGCCGCGGTCGCCGGCTCGTCGGGCGCCCGTGTCGTCGCGGTCCACGTGTTCGAGCCGCTCGCGCTCCTCGGTCGGATCGAACCGCCGATCGACTTCGCCGCGCAAGAGGTCGCGACCCGTCGCATCCTCCACGACGAGTGGTGCGAGCCGTTGGCGCGCTCGGGCGTCACGTTCGAGGCGCGACTGGTCGAGAACACGCCGGCCGAAGGAATCCTCGAGGTTGCCGAAGCCGTCGACGCCGACCTCATCATCGTCGGCGCGCGCGGGCTCAGCCGGCTCGCCGAACTCGTGCTCGGAAGTACGAGCACGACGCTGTTGCACGAGGCGCGCTCGCCGGTCACCGTCGTCCCCCCGGTCGAGCGCGCCTGACCGCCCCGGACCGCGCCTGACCTCGCCGGGCGATCGCCGCCGACCCGTCGAACGCGGCAACGGGCGGTACCCGGATCATCGAGCGTGGCACAGCTTGAACTTGCGGCCGCTGCCGCACGGACACGGCTCATTGCGACCCGTCGTCGCGTCGAGGCGACGGTAATCGTCCATGATCTCGTCGGCATAGCGACCGGCACGGAGGAGGGATGCCATCGTCGCCATCGGTTCGCGCGTGTGGCCGAAGAAACGGAGGTAGGCCGGACACAGATGGTTGAGACCCGGCTCGCCGTCTGCGGTCACATCGAAACGGTCCTTCGGGCAGCCGCCATGACAGGCGAACCGCACGCTGCACGTCCGGCACTGGCCCGGGAGCGAGTCGACCTTGTGGCGACCGAATGCGACCTGTTGTTCGGACCCGACGAGGGTCGCGAGCGGCGTGTCGTGGACGTTGCCGAGTCGGTATCCCGGTTCGACATAGTGATCACAGCTGTACAAGTCGCCGTTCTGTTCGAGGGCGAGTGCCGCACCGCAGGTCTCCGAGTGCACGCAGAGCGACGAGACCTCGAGGTGGTTGCCGAGCGTCACGTCGAAGAGCTGCACGAACACCGTACCGACGTCGTGGCGGACCCATTCCTCGAAGATCGCGACGAGGAACTCACCGTACGCTGCGGGATCGACCGAGCGGTCGGTGACGAGATCGCCCTCCTGGCGGTAGAACAGACGGCCGCGACCGGCGCGCTCGCTCCAACCCGCGTTCGCGATCGGAAGTGTCTCGGCCGTGGCGCGCTCGAGGATCGGGATGAGCTGGAGATGGCGTGCACCGAGCTCGTCGCGGAAGTACCGGTACACCTCGAGCGGCGCGCCGACGTTGGCGGCGTGCACACAGCACAACACGTTCACGTCGACACCGTGTGCCGCGAGGAGCGTCCACGCGCGGATGACATCGTCGTGGCTGCCGCGGCGGTTCTTCCAGACTCGGTAGGTGTCGTGGAGTTCGCGGGGGCCGTCGATGCTCAGCCCGACGAGAAATCGGTGCTCCGCGAACAGGGCGGCCCACTCGGCGTCGAGGAGCGTTCCGTTCGTCTGGATCGTGTGCTGGACGCGTTGGCCCGGTCGCAACCGCGCCTCGACGATCGCCACCGCCCGTCGGAAGAACTCCGGCCCCATCAAGGTCGGTTCGTCGCCTTGCCACGCAACGGTCACCTCGTCGTGGTCGGCATGGAGATCGACGAGTTGGTGGAGGTAGGTCTCGAGGGTGCGATCGGGCATGCGCGCCGGAGCGCCTGGGGCGAGCGCGTCCTTCGAGAGGAAGAAGCAATACGTGCAGTCGAGGTTGCAGATCGCGCCGGTCGGTTTCGCGAGCACATGGACGGGGCGGCCGGGTGCGGTCATTCCCTGGAGTCTCGCGCAGGCCCGTCGAGGCTCGGTTAGGCCGGGTCTCGGCGCGCCGGGGCTCCGCGCGAGTTCGCCTAACGTCGCCGCGCATGGGAGTCCGGCTCACCGCGATGACCCGCTTCGGTGGGTGTGCGTGCAAGATCGGCCCCGACGAGTTGCGTCGGATCCTGCGCCCGATCGGCGTCGACCCGCACCCCGACCTCATCGTCGGACTCGAAACGGGCGACGACGCCGCCGTGTGGCGACGACCCGATGGGCGCAGCATCATCGCGACCACCGACTTCTTCGCACCACTCGTCGACGACGCGGCGACCTGGGGCGCGATCGCTGCGACCAACGCAGCGAGCGATGTCTATGCGATGGGCGGCGAGCCGTTGTTCGCGCTGAATGTCGTCGCGTGGCCGACCGAAGTGCTCTCGTTCGAGTTGCTCGACGAGGTGATGTCGGGCGCCGCCGCGGTCGCGCGTGACGGCGGCTGGGTGATCGCGGGCGGCCACAGTGTCGTCGCGCCGGAGCCGCTCTTCGGGCAGGTCATCATCGGCGAGCTCCCGGCGGGCGTCGCTCCGCTCACGAACGCCGGCGCGCGCCCAGGCGACGTGCTCGTGCTGACGAAGGCGATCGGCACCGGCGCGATCGCCACCGCACACAAGCGTTCGGAACCGGAGATGAGCCGCGGTGCGGGCGACCTCGCGGTCGCGTTCGGTGCCGCGGTGGCGAGCATGTGCCGTCTGAACCGCGATGCGGCGCGAGCCGCGCGGTCGGCGCAAGCCCGAGCAATGACCGACGTCACCGGCTTTGGGTTGCTCGGTCATCTCCACAAGTTGCTCGTCGGTTCGGGATGCGCGGCGCAGATCGAGTTCGACGCGGTGCCCCGGTTTCAGGGGGTCGAGGCGCTCGTCGCCGCGGGCAACGTCCCGGGCGGAACGCTCCGCAACCTCGAGTACGTCGGGTCGCACCTCCTCGGGGGCGACGAGGGAGCGCGACTCCTGCTCGCCGATCCGCAGACGTCGGGCGGGTTGCTCATCGTTTGCCCACCCGAGAGCGTCGACCGTCTCGCTGCCGCGCTCACCGTTGCCGGCGATCTCGCCGCGGTGGTCGGGCGCGTGACGGCAGGCGTGCCGGGCGAGGTGACCCTGCGGTGAGTCGGCACGCCGAACGACGTCGGCCGGAGCGAACGTGACCGGTGCGGCCGCGACGGTACCGAGTGCCCAAGTCGCCTTCGTGGGACGACGAATCGCGACGCTCGACGCCGACCACTCCGGGGCCGAGGTCGTGGTCGTCGTCGACGGTCGCATTGCGGCCGTCGGCCCGCGTGCATTGTTGGAGCGTTACCCGGACGCGCAGGTCGTGGCGCTCGGCGATCGGCTGCTCGTGCCCGGTTTCATCGATGCGCACCAGCACCTCTCGGTGTCGGCACTGCACCCTCGATTCGGAGACGCCACCGCGGTGCGCACGCCCCACGATCTCCGCCTCGCCGTCGCGGCCCATGCCGTCGCCGAACCCGATGTCGAGGTGTTACGACTGCACGGCTGGGACGACACGAAGTGGGAATTCCCACTCGATCGCCGGGGGATTGACGCGATCGTCGACGATCGACCGGTGGTGATCGCCCACTCCTCGCTGCATCAGTGCGTGGTCAACACGGCGGCGCTCGACCTGCTCGCGATCGGGTCGGCGACTCCCGACCCGGCCGGCGGCGAGATCGCGCGAGGGACCGATGGGAGCCCGACCGGCTTGCTCGTCGAACGGGCGTGGAGCGACGCACACGCGCGTTCGCTCGCCCCCTACGCCGACCCGGACCGCTGGGCCGAACATGTCGCGGCCAGAGCGGCGACGTTCGTGCGCGAGGGAATCACCGCGGTCCACGACGCCGCCTGCTCGCCCGCGGCCGAAGCGTTGTTCACGACGATGGCGAAGCAAGGTTCGCTCCCCGTCTCGGTGCTCGCGCTCCCGCATCCGGCCGCGCTGTTGCGCAACGAACCGGGATCACGGCTCGATGGTCGCAGCACCGGCGAGGGCGACGAATGGTTCCGCGTCGGCCCGATCAAGTTGTTCGCCGATGGCGGGATCGCGATCGCTCTCGACACGAGCATCGGCGGCAGTCGGGTGACATACGGCTACGTGATGGACGACCTCGAGGCGTGCGCGCACCGCGCCGCCGATCGAGGCTTCCGCATTGCCGTTCATGCGATCGGCAACGTCGGTGTCGATCACGCGCTCGCGAGCTTTGCCGCTGTCGATCGCCGCCACCCGGGCCGCGATCACCGGTTCCGCCTCGAACACGCGGGTGTCAGTGGTCCGGAGCAATGGCGACGCGCCGCCGCGCTCGGGGTCATCGGGGTCGTGCAGCCGGGATTCGTCGAGCACGTCGGCATCTCGAGCCACGGGGTCGGGTTCGACGACCACCATTGGCTCGCGTTCGCGAGTCTTGCGGATGCGGGCGTGCGTCTCGCCGGGTCGAGCGACGACCCTTGCGCTCCAGCGGCGCCGCTGTGGTGCATCGACAAGGGCATCACGCGGCGGACGAGCACCGGAATCGCGTTCGACACCGACCAGTCGATCCCGTTCGACGACTGGCTGCGTGCCTACACGATCGGCGCGGCGCTCGCGGGCGGACAGGAGCGCGAGCGGGGCACCATCACACCCGGCAAACGCGCGGACCTCGTGGAGTTGACGCGCGCAGGCGACGCGTACAGCGTCGCCGCGACCTGGATCGGCGGATGTCGCGTCTGGGCGGCCTGAAGCGCAGCCGCAGTGCCGCCGGGTGGATCGTTCCTCGCCCGGCGGTCACGACGAGGTGACGACCTCTTCGATCCGAGCGAGCGTCTTGCTCATGGCATCGCGGGTCTTGCGGCGCGCCGGACGCACGAGCGCCTTGACCGCCTCCTGGCGGATGTCCCAGCTCTCGCGCACCAGGGTTCCGCCCTCGACCGGCTCGAGTTCGTAGCGCCAGATGCGACCGCCCGCGAGCTTGGCGAGGAGCGCGATCGGCGGACGCGTCTGCCACGCGATCCGGCGGTTCTCGTCGAACTCGACGACCTCGCTGACCATCGAATAGGGGAAACCGAGCTTCATCTTCATGCCGAATCGCGACCCGAGCGCGAGCCGCTCGGAGCCGGACACCGCATCGCGGACGGTGCCGGATCCGTCGATGTCGCGGTGGCGGGCGGGGTCGGCGAGGAGATCGAAGATCGCGTCGGCCGGCGCGGGGATGACGCGCTCGACCGTCTCGACGTCGGCCCGGCCGTCGTCGGCTGGTGTGGTCTCGGTCATGTCCGCACCGTACCCTGGCGGCAATGACCTCGGCGGAGACCTTCGAGCCCGATCGGGATTCCGGCACCGACACGGGCGATCGGCGGCCACGGTCGGGTGTGGTGCCATTCCTCTTGCTGTTGCAGTTGCTCGCCGCGGCGATGGTCGTGGTCACGGTGGTGATCGTGGTGACGCGCGACGACCCCGGATCGGGTGGCACCGGTGCACCGACGATCCACGAGTACACCGTTCCGCCAGGGACCGGCCTCGCGCTCGACCTCGGCAACAACGTCGACTTCTTCCCGCGGACTCTCCAGGTGAGGGTCGGCGATCAACTCGTGATCCACAACGAGGACAATCGAGCACACACCGTGGGGCCGTACTTCGTCGAGCGCGATGCGACGATGCGGCAGACGTTCACGGCCCCCGGAACGTTGGAGGGGCTGTGCACGATCCATCCCTCGGGCGCGGTGACGATCGTCGTCACGGCCTGACCGGCGGGATCAGCTCGCCGCTGGGTCGTCGCCGGCGAGCAGGTGCTCGAGGTCGGCGGCGATCGCGTCGACCTCGATCCCGAACGGCCACTCGAGCACGACGCGACCGGCAGGATCGATCACGAAGACGGTCGCGGTGTGGTCGTACAGCACCCCGAGCGCGCTCTGCACGTCGTCGACGGCGACCGCGGAGATCCCGAAGCGCGTCATGGCGGCCGCCAGGGCATCGGGATCGTCGGCCCGCAGTGGGATGCCGTCGGCGAAGAAGTTCGCGACGTAGGCCCGCAGCTTCTGCGGTGTGTCGCGTTCGGGATCGAACGTGGCCATCGCGACGCGGATCCGATCGGCTTCGGCACCGAGGTCGTCGCGCGCTGCAGCGAGATCCGACATCGTCGTGGGGCAGATGTCGGGGCACGACGTGTAGCCCCAATAGAGGAGGAGGAAGCCGCCGTCGGCGGCGCGGAGTCCGAAGTCGACGGGCTCGAGGTCCGAGACGTCGGGGAGTGTCAGGTCGCCGACCTCGGGTGCCGGGGTCGGCACGGCACCGGAGAACCGGAAGGGTGCGTCGCCGCTGCACGCGGGCGCGACGACGGCGGCTGCCCAGAGCAGCACGACCGCCCGGAGAATTCGCGAGGCGTGCACCCGGCCAGTCTCGCCGATCCCGACGGACCGTCGCGCACCGAGTCGGTGGTCCGCGTTCGGGAAACGATGCGCCGCCATAATGGAGCCGCAGCCGACCGGCGACCTACAGAGTCGGGACCTTGGGCCCTCACCTCTGCGGGTGGCGAGGCGGTTGGCTATGCAGGCAAGGCCTCGGTGGGTCGTGCCTCGGCGGGTCGTATCGCAGCCGGCCGTGGTGATCTGGGCGACGAGGCAGGCGCGGTGAAGTACATCCGACGAGGGCCGGCGCACCGGCACGATCACAAGGGGGCCCCTGTGGGTCTGTTCCGACGAAGCGATCGAGAAGCATTGGGGGCCGCTTCGGCGGTCTTTTCTCTGATCGCGCTGCTCCTCGCGTTCACCACCCTGATCGTCGTCATCACCGACGACGACTCGGGCGGCGGCGCGACGACGGCAGCGGGCGCCGTGAGCGTCGGACTCAAGGAGTTCGCGATCGAGCCCGCCCCGTTGCAGGTCGATGCCGACGCCAAGCTGAACGTGATCAACAACGGCGCGGTGCCCCACAACCTCGTCATCGAGACGACCGACAAGAAGACCAAGGACCTGAACAACGGCGACTCCGCCACCATCGACCTCGCTGGTGTCGAGCCGGGCGAGTACACGATGTACTGCGCGATTCCGGGTCACCGCGAGGCGGGGATGCAGGCGACTCTGGCGGTCGGTGTCGAGTTGTCGCCCGAAGCCAAGGGTTCGGGGAGCACCGGCAAGACGCCCCAGGAGTTGCTCGGGACGAACGAGGCCGACGACGCCGCACAGAAGGTGCCGGTCGATTCCTACGTGTCGCAGGTCGTTCCGATCGTCGAGAAGTTCGTCGCCGAGGGCGCGGTCGACGCCTCCCTCTACGAGCCGAACACGTCGTACCCGTCGTTCGAGGAAGACCCGGCGAACAACCCGCTGCTCGGCCCGCCGGTGATGCCGTTCGAGCTCGAGGGCGACACCAAGGTGTTCGATGTGACGGCCAAGGTCGTCGACTGGGAAATCGAGCCGGGCAAGATCGTCAGTGCGTGGACCTACAACGGCAGTGTCCCCGGCCCGACGATCAAGGTCGAGCCCGGCGACAAGATCAAGATCGTGCTCCACAACGAATTGCCGCAATCGACGGCGATCCATTCGCACGGGTTCGAGACGCCGGTGGCGATGGACGGCGTGCCGTGGGTGACGCAGGACCCGGTGCTCCCGGGCGACACCTTCGAGTACGTGTTCACTGCGCCGAGCGAGCCGATGGTCGGCATGTATCACTCGCACCACCACGCCGAGAAGCAGGTACCCGACGGGCTGTTCGGTGCGTTCATCGTCGGCGACTTCACCGAACAGATCCAGGCCGTCACGGGGAAGCCCGCGGCAGCCTCGCGCATCCCGATGGTCCTCAACGACGCTGGCTCGATCGGCCTCTCGCTCAACGGCAAGTCGTTCCCGGCCACCGCGCCGGTCGTCGGTTCGGTCGGCTCGTGGGTCCAGATCGAGTACATGAACGAGGGCTTGCAGATCCACCCGATGCACCTGCACGGTCTGCCCCAGGTCGTGATCGCCAAGGACGGGGTTCCGCTACCCCAGCCGTACGCGGTCGACACGCTGAACGTGGCACCGGGGGAGCGCTACACCGTGCTCATCCACGCCGAGGAGCAGTTCCTCGACCACTCGGCGGAGCCCAGGTACGCGGGCGTCGGCGTGTGGGCCTTCCACTGCCACATCCTGAACCACGCCGCGCGCAACGACGGCAGGTTCGGCATGGTCACCACCTACCTCGTCGTTCCCTGACCCGAACCGAACCAAGCGGGCCCGAACCAAGGCGAACCGAACCGGCGTCGTCGGGCACGCGTCAGCGTTGCCTGACGACGCCGGTTCGTGCTCTGGGCGGAAACCGGTCGGGGAGGCGGTGGATCTCAGATCGGGAGGCGTTGGCCGCTGACGTGGAGTTGTAGCCACTCGACGATCGTCGACCAGACACCGCTGACCTGGAGGACGCCGATCACGACGAGCAACACTCCGCCGACGACGGTGATGGTGTGCGCGTGCCGCTTCAGGACGCCCAGCGTCGACGAGGCCTTGTGGAACGCGAGGCCCGTCGCGAGGAACGGGATCCCCAGACCGAGGCAGTAGCAGAGCGCGAGGAAGGCACCGCGCGCCGCGCTTGCCGTGTCGCTCGTTGCCGCGAGGTTCAGCACCGCTGCGAGCGTCGGCCCGATGCACGGTGTCCAGCCGAAGGCGAAGGCGGCGCCGAGCAACGGCGCCGCGAACACGCCGGCCCTCGGCGCGCGATGCAGGCGTACGTCGCGATTGAACCAGCCGACGAAGCCGAACGCACCCATGAAGAGCAACCCGAGAAGAATCGTCACGACACCAAAGACGCGGGTGAGGACGTCGTCGTACTCGTTGAGCCAGTCGCCGAAGCTGCCGAAGATCGCACCGAACGACACGAAGACGAACGAGAACCCCGCGATGAAGCCCATGGATCCCAACAGGATGCGGCGGTACGGATGCGGCGTCGCGCCGCCGTCGGCGCTCGCCGACGGCGCGTCGAGTTCGGCGCCGCTCATGCCGGTGACGAACGACAGATATCCGGGCACGAGGGGGAGGACGCACGGGGAGAGGAACGAGATCAGTCCGGCGGCGATCGCGATCGGTACTGCGAGCACCAACGACCCGTCGGCGATCCGGTCGCCGATGTCGGCGAGGATCACGGCGAGTCCCCGTCGAGCACGGCGAGCGCGCGACGCTCCGACGGTCTCGGGCTCGCGGTCGGCCGGCGCAGGGAGCGGGCACCCGTGATCCCCGCCGCGAACCCGAAGGCAAGCAAGGCGGCGAGCAACGAGCGCGCCGCGGCGGCGTCGATCGACACCGGCAACACTGCATTCGCGTACCAGTCGAATCGAGGAATCCCGACACCGAGCACGCTGAGGAGCCCGACCGCGATCAATGCGGGTGCCGCATCGCTCGCGTCGTGCCGGCGTTGCCGACCCACCGCGTACAGCGTGACGATCACGGCAACGAGGCCGTATGCGCCGCGGCCGATGCGGCTCAGCGCGGGCTCGTCGACCGCCGAGTCGGCCGCGAGCGTGAGGATCGCGCACGCCGCGGCGAGGATCGCGAGGACGCTCGCACGGACGAGGCGGCTCCGGGCCATCGCGACTGCTGCCGCGCCGGTGAGGAATCCGATCGCGAGCAACCAAGGAAGCGGGCGCGGCGGCGCCGGCCAACGGAACGCTCCCTCGACGACGACGCTGCGGCCGTTGATGCGCAGCGGGATCGACCAGGAGATCTCGGGTCGGTCGGCCCCGGACCCTGTGTCGACCGACAGCGGTGTCGCGCCGCCCATCCAATGGCTGCGATGGTCGTGCCAGCGGGCAGTGTTGCCGCTTCCGATCCACTCCCACTCGGGTGGCGCCGCGGCGTCGGCGATCGCCGGGGCGGTGTCCGACGGCGTGACTTCACGATTCAGGTAGGTCGCGGGGGAGCGCCGGTTGCGCTCGACACCCGCGGGCCCGATCCGAAGGTAGGCCTCGCCGTCGTAGCCCTCGACGACGACGCTCGCGGGCGTGTCGTTCACGAGGACGACATGCCGGCCGTCGTCGGCGATCCGAACCGAGACCCCGGGCGACGGTGGCGAGATTCGGTCGACCTCACTCAGTACCGGCGACGCCTCGAGTCCGGCGATGCCGTGGGCGTGCGCGCGGCTCGCCGTACCGACGAGGAGCGTCGTCACGGTGAGCAGGCACGCGGCGACCCGTCGGGAGCAGACCATCCGCCATTGTCGCGAGGATCGGGCCGGCGCGGGCAACCGGCTCACGTTCGTACTTCGACCTCGGCCGCGACGTCGCCGGCGGTGGCGAAGGACAGGGTGATCGTGAAGGTCTCGCCGTCGCGGAGCGGTTGCACGAGGCCGATGAGCATGATGTGGTATCCGCCCGGCTCGAGGGACACCGTCGTGCCGGCCGGGAGGTCGACCGCGTCGACCGGTCGCATGGTCGCCATGCCGTCGTCGGGTCCGGTCCCGTGCGTCTGCGAAACCATGGATTCGTGGATCTCCACCGTCGCCGCGATCGTCGCGTCGACCGATGCGTCGACGAGGGAATCACCCGCCTCGGATTTCAGCGTCACGTACACGGCACCGGTCGTCGCGCCGTCGGCGGTCGCGCGGGCCCAAGGGTCGGTCACTTCCACACCAACGGCGGCATCCTCATCGGACCCGCACGCGGCGAACGCGACGGCGCCCGACGCGACGAGGGAAACGGTGCAGACGGCGGTCAGGAAGCGATTCTCGGTCATGTCGCAACTCCGTTCATGATGAGGTCGAGATCGGATGCCATGTCGTCGGCGGTCACGCCGAACGGCCACATCACGCGCACCTCGCCGGTGTCGTCGACGA
The DNA here is from genome assembly GCA_005779345.1 of Actinomycetota bacterium. Classification (GTDB taxonomy): domain Bacteria; phylum Actinomycetota; class Acidimicrobiia; order IMCC26256; family PALSA-610; genus SXJQ01. The sequence goes on along the minus strand of SXJQ01000198.1, from coordinate 1,351 downwards.
CGGCCATCACCGAACTGTGTCCGACCTCGGTGCTGCCGTCGGGATTGAGCGCGATCTCCGACGTCACGAGGAAGCGGTTCTCGAGGGCGTGCAACGTGGCCCAATCGGTGTCGCGCAGCGCGTGGTAGTTGTCGTCGAAGAAGTTCGCGAGGTAGTTCGTGAGCACCTCGGGTGTGTCGCGAGTCGGGTCGACCGTGACGAACGCGATCGAGAGCTTCGCCGCGTCGGTGGGTTCGAGCGCGGCGAGCGCGGCAGCGAGGTCCGACATCGTCGTCGGGCAGATATCGGGGCAGAACGTGTATCCGAAGTAGACGGTCAGCACGCCACCGGGCGGCGCGACGAATTCGAATGGCCCGTTCGTGCCTCCGGTGGTGACCTCGTCGTAGGTCAGGTCGCCGACGTTGAACGGTTCCTCCGAGACGAGTCCGTGCAGCGTCGTCGGGTCGGTGGTGCTCGCAGTGCCGTCGGGTCGCTCGATCGATCCGGCACGGTCGCCGTCATTGCCACACGCGGCGAGCATCGCGGCCGTCAGCGCGGCGATCACGACGAGGGTCCGGCTGGACCGGCGGGCGGTTCGGCGGCGCGACCACCGTCGCTCGGGAGGCACGTGCACGACGATCTCCATGCGACCATGATCGCCGCCGGGCGGCGAGAAGTTCTGCTCGGGCGGTCGCGACAGGACCAAGGACCCTGCGTTCGCCGGGAACGGAGCGATCTACCCTGGGTGCTTCGCGCGAGGTGCCACAGTCGGGCCCGCGCGCCCCGACCGAGAGCGAAACGAGAGGCAGTGGTGGGTCGCAGGAGCCGGGTCGCGTGGTCGTCGATCGTCGCGGCACTCACGGTTGCGCTGTCGCTCGCCGCGTGCGCGGGCAGCGGCTCGAGCGCCGACGCGATCGACTATTCGGCCGAGTCGTTCCCGTCGGGCGAGGCGGTGTCGACCGCCGACCTGCGCGGCGATCCGTTGCTCTTGGCGAGTTGGGCGACCTGGTGCGTGGAGTGCGAGGAGGAGATGCCCGCACTCGAACGCTTCTGGCGGGATCGGCGCGACGACGGGCTCCAGGTCGTCGCGGTGAACCTGAACGCCCCCGGCCCCGCCGAGGATCGCATCGCGACGATGGCCGCGGATTGGGGACTGTCGATGCCGCAGTGGCGCGACGCCGACAACGATTTCACCAGTGCATTCGACGGGGTCGGGGTCCCGATGGTGGTGTTGCTCGACGCCGAGGGTGCGATCGTGGGCACCTGGCACGGCGCGGTCGACTTCGAGGATGCCGATTTCCTCGCAGCGGTCGACGCCGCCGTCGCCGACGCCTGAGCCGCTCGTCCCGTACAGCACCGATCCAACCGGCGT
>SXJQ01000197.1 GCA_005779345.1 Actinomycetota bacterium | reverse complement strand
GTCACCCTCGGCTGGACGGCAGCGGTCGACGAGACCGCACTGCTCGGCTACGTGGTGACGCGCGATGGTGTCGCCGTCGGGTACACGACCACGCTCGCGTTCGTCGACACCGGGCTCACCGCGAACACCGCGTACTCCTACGAGGTGCTCGCCGTGGATCGCTCGGGCAACACCGCCTCCGACACGGTGGCGACCTCGACCCTGCCGAACCCCAACTTCGTGAACTTCGGCGAGATTTGGCGCTACGCCTTCGACGGTGTCGATCAGGGCATCGCCTGGATCGACACCGCATTCGACGACACGTCGTGGTTGCTCGGCGCGTCCGAGTTGGGCACGGGTGATGCCGACGAGGCGACAGTGATCGGGCCCGCGGTCGCGCCCACGCCGATCACGGCGTACTTCCGGCGCTCGTTCGCCGTCGCCGACCCTGGCGTCGTGAGCACGCTCACGGTCGACCTCGTGCGCGACGACGGCGCGGTCGTCTACGTGAACGGAGTCGAGGCGGCACGGATCAACATGCCGGCCGGCCCGATCACCTACTCGACCCGTCCCGTCGTCGGGATCTCCGACCGCACCGACGAGACGACGGCCGTGTCGGTGGCGATCTCGCCAGCCCTGTTGGTGGCCGGGACGAACGTAATCACCGTCGAGATGCACCAGGCCAACAGCTCGAGCACCGACCTCAGCTTCAACCTGCGGCTCCGCGCCACGTTCGTCTGACGCGCCCGCCGACCCGCCCGCCCGACCCGCCCGCCCCGCCGGGCCGACGCGCCGGTCGGGCGCGTCAGAGGCGAGCGTCGATCAGTTCGATGTCGTAGGGGCGGATCGTGCGATCCGCGGTGACGAGCGCGAGCGACTCGAGCTGTGCTTGCGCGACGAGCATCCGATCGAACGGGTCGCGGTGGTGCGCCGGCAGGGATGGCGCGAGTTCGCCATGCCCGACCGAGATCGGGAGCGCGACGAAACCCGCGGCAGCGAGCGCCGCACCCAACCCGTCGGGATAGTCGAGGCGCCCGAGCGCGCGCTTGATCCCCAGCTCCCACGGCGTCACTGCCGAGAAGAAGGCCTCGTCGGCCGATTCGAGCTGCGCGCGGCACGCCGTCCCCAGCTGGTCGTCGTCCGCGAGCCACCAGAGGGCGACGTGGCTGTCGAGGAGCAGTCTCACCGAAGCTCCGTGGCGACGATCTTCGCGACCGGCCGGCCGTTGCGGGCCACGATCACGTCGCTCCCCGCTTCGACCTCGCGAACTTGGGGGCCGGGGACTCTTGGGCTGGGACTCTTGGGTGGGTCTTGGACGGATGCCGGACGACCCTGGCGGCCGGGATCTCTAGCTTCGGCCACGCCGGGTGGCGCCGTTCGCGCCGGTTCGCCTGCGGCGCCGCGAATCGCGGCCGATTCAAGAAATTGCCACGGACCGTCGATCCAGAACGTGACCAATGCCATGGAACGTGGCAATTGGGCCGCCTTCGGACCTGGGGAGCTGAGCTTGATCTCGCACCGTCACCAGCGCGTCACCACCATCGTCACACTCGCCACCGGCCTCGCGCTGGTCGCCGCGCTCGCGCCGCTGCGCGCCGACGCCGGCGCCGAGCAGGCCACCGTCACCATCGCCACGAGCGACTCCGGGATCGTCGACAACAACGGCGACGGCGTCGGCGACGTCGCGAACTACGGCGCCTCGAACCACGCACTGTCGATCGGTGAGCAGCCGAGCGACGGCCACGACCTGCGCCTCGTGATGCCGTTCACGTTGTCGGCCGCGGCCCGCTCGCTGGTCGACTCGGGTGGCACGGCCGCGCTGCGGTACCGCGTGTGGCGTGCGTCGAACCTCGGAACCCGCACGGTGAAGGTGTCGGGGTGGGCCGGTGGCCTCGGCGGTGCCGGCGACTACGCGCGGGCCGCGACCTCGATCCGCACGGTCGCCCCGGTCGAGGGCGCCCAGACCATCGACCTCACGACCTTCTTGCGCGCGACACCGGGGACCAACTTCGTGCTGCGGTTCGAGTTGTCGAACCGTGGGGTCAAGGACGGCAAGCAGACGCAGGTGAACCTGGCGATGGCCGACGCGTCGGTCGCCGATCGTCGTCCCCGAGTGGTCGTGACCGGCGCGTCGGCGCCCGCGGCTACTCCGACGACGGCCGTGCCCGCGATCCCGCCCACGACCCTCACGCTGTCGGCGAGCGCCGACACCTACACGTCGGAGGAGACCCCGACGGTTCCGCACGGCGACTACACCTACCTCCGGGTCGGTCAGGGCAGCTTCGATCGCAAGAGCTTCCTCCGCTTCGACGTCGGTGGCTTCACGAGCATCACCAGCGCGACGTTGCGCGTGCGATCGCAGACGGCGTCGACCGCGCCGGTGACAATCGCCACGACGACGAGCTTCGACGAGGCATTGTTGACCTGGAACGGCCAACCCGCTGAGACGGCCGCGGTCGCCACCGCCTCGTTCCCGACCGCGGGCGCGTGGACGAACGTCGACGTCACCGGGGCGATCCCGACGAACGGTGCCGTCAACCTCGTGCTGCGCGACGGTCCGAACGGTTCGGTCAGCCTCACCTCGCGCGAGGGTGGCGCGTCGGCGCAGCTGGTGGTTACCGGACTGACCGCCGCGGGCGGCACGGGACCCGTCCCCGACCCGCAACCGGGCGAGACGACCACGACCCAGGCGCCGACCACCACGATCGCACTGCCGACGACGACGCCCCCGACCACGACCGTCGCACCTCCGTCGACGACCACGCCGACGACCGCGGCACCGACGACGACCACGACGGCACCGGCGACCGGCTGGAGCCTCGTGTGGGGCGACGAGTTCGACTCGGCCGCGGTCGACACCGGGAAGTGGAACGTGCGCAACGGCTGGGCCGCCTCCAACGAGGAGAGCTACGTCACGAACCGGCCCGAGAACGTCTTCGTGAGCAACGGTGCCCTCACCATCCGGGCGCGGCGCGAGGAGATCGGTGGCCGCCACTTCTCCTCGGGCTACCTCGACTCGGGCAGCGGCAAGGGCTCGTGGACGTACGGCCGGATGGAGATGCGGGCGAAACTGCCGATGGCCCAGGGGGTCGGCCTGTGGCCGGCGTTCTGGATGCGCCCGAACGACGGCGGCAACGGTGAGATCGACATCATGGAGGCCTGGTCGAAGGACGGCCCGACCAAGACGGCGCAGACCCTCCACCGCGACTACACGGGCGGGACGCCCCACCAGGGCCACCAGGACGTCATGCCCGGCGGTCAGGTGAGCACCGACTGGCACGTGTACGCGATGGAGTGGGAAGCCGACGAGATGCGCTTCTACGTCGACGACCGCCTCGTCTACACGCGCAACGTCACGACCACGAGCTGGTACCGCGAGGTGTTCAGCCGGGCGTACCACTTCAGGATCAACCTGCAGGTCGGCGGTTCGTGGGGCGGCACGCCGCCGGCGACCACGACCTTCCCGGCCGACTTCGTCATCGACTATGTGCGGGTCTACCAGCGCTGATCCACCGCGCTCGCTCCACCGTGCTCGCTCCCGCCGCGCGCGGGCACGGTGGAGCGCTCAGATCCCGCGACCGCGGGCGTTCAGGGCCCGCACGACGCGATTCGCGGGGACGACGCGCGCGGCGACGAGCGCGGCGAGGTAGGCGCGCGGTTCGCGCCAGTTGCGGCGCAGGGTGTCGCGGATGGTTCGCCCGACATGGCCCTGCCGCGATGCGGCCTGTGCGAACGCGCGCTGACCGAGGATCCGAGCCTTGCCGGCGGGGTAGCGATCGAATTCGGGGTAGGTATCGAGGAGGTAACCGAGTGCCTGGTCGATCATCACCCATCGCTCGGCGAAATACGACCCGAGGCCCCAACGGATCGTGACGAGCGGTTCGTCGATCACCGCGATCGGGTGGGCCCGAGCCGCGCGCAGCGTCCAGTCGTAGTCCTCGGCGTAGCCGCCGGGGATCTCCTCGTTCACCAGCCCGATCGGGCCGAGGAATGCGTCGCGCCGCACCATCGCCGCCGAGATGTGCGCGGCAGCGACTCGGTCGGCGAGCAACATGTCGAAGGTGATCTCGGGTCGGCCCACGAGGCGATCGACAACGGCGTCGCCGGCGACGACCCGCATGCCGCTCATCGTGCAGACGACCTCGGGTCGCGCCGCGAGCAGTTCGAGCTGGCGGCGCGCCTTGTCGGCCGTCCACAGGTCGTCGTCGTCGCAGAACGCGACGATCGGTGCCGCGGCGTGGAGGACGCCGGTGTTGCGGCCGCCCGGCAGCCCGGGCGTGCGTTCGTTGGTGACGATCCGGACCGGGCGGTTTCCGTCGCGTCGGGCGAGCGACTCGTCGGGCGTGCTGCGGTCGAACACGACGATCGTCTCGATCGGACCGGGATGGTCCTGGTGCTCGATGGCGGCGAGCGCCTCGCGCAACAGCTCGGGTCGGTTGTGCGTGCAGATGATGACGGAGAGGTCCGGCGGCAACACGACTCCCGCGTGGGTGCGATCGGGTGCGATCGGCGCGTGCGATCAGCGGTGGGCGACGGAGCGTACGCCGCGCAGCACGACATCGGCGACGGTGCCGAACACGATCGACACGTCGAGCGCCAGCGACCAGTTCTCGACGTAGAACAGGTCGAGACGACGGTACGTCTCGAAGTTGGGATCGTCGCGGGCTTCGAGTTGCCAGATTCCGGTGACGCCGGGCTTCACCGTGAGCCGCCCGAGCAACTCGTCGTCGAACTGCGCGACCTCGGAACCGAGCGCCGGTCGCGGCCCCACGAGGCTCATCTCGCCGCGCACCACGTTGAAGAGCTGCGGGAGTTCGTCGAGACTGGTGCGCTCGAGGAACTTGCCGACCCGGGTGCGACGCGGATCGTCGGCGATCTTGAACAACGGACCGTTCCGCTCGTTCTCGGCCATGAGCCGCAGGACCTGGTCCTCGGCGTCGACGACCATCGTCCTCAGCTTGTAGAGGGTGAACGGCCGACCGTGGAGCCCGATGCGCGTCTGGCGGAACAGGACGGGCCCCGGACCCGAGCACCGCACTGCGATCGCCGCCGCGACGAACACCGGAGCGGCGAGCACGAGCGCCACGATCGACACGACGACGTCGAGCGAGCGCTTGGCGCTGCGCTGCCACCGCGAGAGGTCGGAGGGCTCGAGGTAGAGCACGGGCACGTAGGCCAACTCCTGGAACAGCACCCTGCGCTGGTCGAACCGACGCAAGCCGCTCGACAGTTGCACGTGGTGGCCGCCCTCGAGCAGGCCGCGCACGACGTTGTTCAGCTGGACCGCTCCGAGCGCGCTTCCCGCGACGATCGCCCCGGTGGCACCCACGGTGTCGATGACCGACTCGAGGTCGTCGAGATCGCCCAGCCACGGCACCGGCAGCCGCGAGGCGAGGAACGGATCGTGGGTCCCCACCACGCCGACCACCTCGTAGCCGAACGCCGGGTTGTCGCGGACGAGCTCGACGAGCTCGCGGCCCTCCGAGTTGGTGCCCACGATGACGACGGGTCGCAGGTGGCGGCCCTGGCGTCGGGCCCGCATCAACAGGCTGCGGTACGTCGCCCGGGCGATGAGCAGTAGGACGAGTGCGCCCGCTGCACCCCACGCCGTCACGGCGATCGGTCGCGCGGTCGACACGACGGTCGTCGCCGCGAGCGCGAGCGCCGCCGCCACCAGCACGGCCCGAGCGATCCGGGTCGTCTCCACGGCGCGGATCGTGCATTCGCGCGACCGATACAGTCGCGCGCGCACCAGGCCACCCGCAGTGGCCAGCATCCCGACCGTCGCGAGCGCAACGCCGTTTCGTCCACCCGCGACGAGCGCGCCGAACGACCAGCCGCATGCCACTGCGGTCCAATCCATGAAGATCAGTAGCATGCGCAACCGACTCGACGGCTGCTCCGTCGCCAACCCGGCAAACGGGGCAATCCGCCGAGGTTCGGCGGCGAACGCCGAAGCGTCAGCCCCCACTCGGACTCCATTTCGCCCTCAGCCCGCCGTTAGTGTGGTCGGCGCCGGGCAACTCGGTCAAGCCGGGCGATCCGCACTCTGCCCGTTTTCGTCGGATTCGCGGGGACTGCGCGACTGGAGGCGATTCGTGCTCGTCATGGCGATGGTTCGCGCCGATGGAGTCTTCCGACACCTGACCCTGCGGGATGAACCCCGCGAGATGAACCCCGCGAGATGAACCCCGCGAGATGAACCCCGCGAGATGAACCCCGCGAGACGAGACTGGGCGACGTGACCGGCGCGATATGAGCAGGGACCGCAACGTGGACGACCAACCACCTGCGCGTGCGGCGACCGGCGGCGGGGCCGCGTTCCTCGTCGACCTGCTCGCGGCGGGTCCGGCGAGGCGAGCGAGCCACCTCGTGCTGCCCATCTCCCGCCACAACCGATTCCTCGTCCCGCTCGGAGCGAATCGCGCGACCGCGGCGTCGCTGGCGAGTTACGCCGCGTTGCGGCCACGGCCGCAACGCCTGGTCCGCCGCGCCCTCGCGGCCGGCGGCCGCG
>SXJQ01000016.1 GCA_005779345.1 Actinomycetota bacterium | reverse complement strand
CTGGTCGACGTCGGCCCGGTGCGCCAGCAGACCGACTGGATGGTCGAGCTGCTCTCCGATCCGGCGATCACCGCGGTCGACATCGTCACGACGCCCGAGGAGATGCCGGTCGCGGAGACGATCGAGCTCGTCGGTCGCCTCCGCAACGAGACGACGGTCGCGATCGGCCAGATCATCGTGAACCGCGTGCTCCCCGAGCTGTTCACCCACGCCGACGAGCAGATCTTCGAGTCGCTGCGGGATCCCGATGTCGAACACGGGCTGCGCGCTGCCGCCGGACCGGGAACGACCGCCGTGCTCGACGGCGCGCGACTCGCCGTCTCGTTGCGTCGCTCGCGCGCGCAACACCTCGAACAGCTGCGTGCGGCGGTCGACGTTCCGCTCGTCTACCTGCCGTACCTGTTCACCCGTACGTACGGGCTCCGCGTGACGCGACTGCTCGCCGACGCGTTGAGCGAGGAGCACGGCTTGTGAACCTCACCGCGCTGCTCGCCACCAAGGAGATCGTCGTCTGCTGTGGTTCGGGGGGCGTCGGCAAGACCTCGATCGCCGCCGCGACCGCACTCGGCGCGGTGAACGAGATCGGCGGGCGGGTGCTCGTGGTCACGGTGGATCCGGCACGCCGTCTCGCCGGCGCGCTCGGCGTGGGTGGTCTCGGCAACCTCGCCCGCCGCGTCCCCGACGACGTGCTGAAGGCGGCGGGATACGAACCGCGCGGCGAACTCTGGGCCGCGATGCTCGACACGAAGCAGAGCTGGGACGACCTCGTGCTGCGCCACGCTCCCGACGAGGCGACCGCGTACCGGATCCTCGACAACCGGCTCTATCACAACCTCACCGCCCGGTTCGTGCAGAGCCACGACTACATCGCCATGGAGCGGCTCTACGAACTGCATGCGAGCGGCGACTACGACCTGATCGTCGTCGACACGCCGCCGACGCGCAACGCGATCGACTTCCTCGACGCGCCGGCACGGATGGCCGACTTCTTCGGTGGTCGTCTGCTCCGTTGGCTCACGCTCCCGTACCGTGTCGGCGGCAAGCGCGGCACTCGACTCCTCGACATCGCGAGTCGGCCCTTCTATCAAGTCGCGGACCGCGTGTTGGGGTCACGGTTCTTGCAGGAGATCGCCGAGTTCTTCCTCAATTTCCAGTCGATGTACGACGGGTTCGTCGAGCGGGCACACGCGGTCGAGGGTCTGCTCTCCGACCGTCGCACGACCTTCGCGATCGTCACGACGCTGGAGGCGGCGCCGCTGCGCGAAGCCGAGTCGTTCCGAGCGGAACTCGACGCCCGTCGGCTCCATGTCGGCGCGATGATCCTCAACAAGACCCTTCCCGACTTCTTCCTCGACGCGGCGGGGACGATGGCCGCGCAACGGATGGTCGACGGTGCCGAGGAACTCGCGGCCGGGCTCCACCGAGCCGACCCCGAATCGTTCGCCGACGAGGTGCGCGTCGCCCGCGTGCTGCGAACCGTCGCAGACTCGTTCCACAACTTCGCGATCGTCGCGGCGCGGGAGGCCGAACTCCGCAACGAGTTGTCGGCCGCGGCGCCACTCACGTTGCGGGTTCCCGGACGCGACGACGACATCGCCGACCTCGAGGGCCTCGGCTGGATCGCCGGGCATCTGTTCGCGAGTGCGCGTCGGGATCCGCTCGCCGGTGGCATGATCGACGCGTGACCACCTTCGGCGATCTCGTTCGGGGCCGAACCTCGCTGCACGGCGGCGCGCTCGCGCACGTCCGGCGCCTCATCAACACCTGGCGGCCGCTCTCCGACCTGTCGTTCTCCGATCTCGTGCTGCTCGCGCCGGTCGCCGGCGAAGACGGCAATCGCTTCGTAGTACTCGGGCACATCCGACCGACGACGGGTCAGACGGTCTACCCCGCCGACATGATCGGCACGATCGTCGACGAGGTCGAGCGGCCGGTTCTCGCCCGGGCCTGGCGCACGGGCGAGATCGTCGATGCCGACGCCACGGCGCTCGGCACGAAGGAGCGCATCCGGGTGCAGGTCATCCCGGTCACCTGCGACGGTGCGCGCGTCGGCCTCGTGACCCGCGAGTACACGCCGGCCACCCAGCGCCGCCCCGGTGAACTCGAGCGCACCTATCTGTCGGTGTTCGATCGGTTCGCTCGGATGGTCGCCGACGGCTCCTACCCGTTCGCCCGCGAGGAGGTGGAACTCGAGACGGCGCCGCGCGTCGGCGACGGAGCGATCGTGGTCGCGGCCGACACGATCGTGGACTTCGCGAGCCCCAACGCCATCAGTGTGCTGCACCGCATGGGGATCCACGCGTTCCCGCCGGGGATGCGACTCGTCGACATCGGCTTCGACGACACCGCGATCCAGCAGGCGCTGCGCGCTCGCCTCCCGGTGCTCGAGGAGGTCGAGCGGGGCGACGTTTCGGTGCTGGTCCGCGCGATCCCGCTGCTCTCCCACGACGCTCCGACCGGCGCGATCATTCTGCTGCGCGACGTCACCGACCTGCGCCGCCGCGACCGCATGTTGATGAGCAAGGACGCGACGATCCGCGAGATCCATCACCGCGTGAAGAACAACCTCCAGACGATCGCGTCGTTGCTGCGGCTCCAGCGACGCCGCCTCGAGAGTGTCGAGGCGCGCGAGGCGCTCGCGGAATCGGAACGGCGGATCCGGTCGATTGCGATCGTGCACGAGACGCTGTCGCGCGAGGCAGGCGACGTCGTGCACTTCGCCGAGATCGTCCGGCCGCTCGTGCGGGTCGTGGAGGAGAGTGTCTCGTCACCCGACCTGTCGATCCGGTTCACGGCCGACGGCGATGCGGGCGATCTCCCCGGCGAGGTCGCGACGCCGCTCGCCGTGGTGTTGAACGAGCTGATGCAGAACGCGGTCGATCACGCCTTCGAGGATCGCGACAAGGGCGAGGTCCATGTGCAGCTCGGTCGCGAAGGCGACACCGTGATCATCGACGTGACCGACGACGGGCGCGGTCTCCCCGACGACTTCTCGCTCGAGAACGCGACGGGCCTCGGCCTCTCGATCGTCAAGGCGCTCGTCACGGGCGAACTGGCCGGTTCGATGGAGATGCGCAACGCCGACGGTGGCGGGACACGCGTCCACCTCGTCGTGCCGGTGGAGATGCCCCGCGTCGAGGTCTGAGGTGTCGGCAGTCGCCCGTCAGGAGACGGCGACGACGGAGCGGTCGCCGCTCTGGAACGCACGACGCAGCGGCCGGCGCTCCTCCTCGGTGAGTCCGCCCCACACACCCGACTCCTGGTTCGTCGCGATCGCGAACTCGAGGCACTCCTGGGTGACCGCGCACTGCGCGCAGATCGACTTGGCGACGTCGATCTGGTCGAGCGCGTTGCCGGTCGTGCCGACAGGGAAGAAGAGCTCGGGGTTCGTGTCTCGGCACACCGCACGGTCACGCCAATCGTCGCTGTCCCAGTCGTGCGTGCGGATCCAGGTGAGTGCCACGTCCGATGTCCCCCTCGAGTGGATCTCCGGGTGTGCCGGAGATCGGTGATGGTGCCGGGATCCCCGCCCCGTGCACCTCGCCCGCGCAAGATACGGGTCTTGCACACCATCTGCAAGGGCCCTGACCAGGTCATTCGCGAGCACTCCTGAAACACGTTCCTGTAATTCGAACCTGACGGCCGTGTCAGTACGAGAACTCGACCGCGGGGCGCGCGCACCTAGGCTGGACGCGTGGTCGACCCGGTGCCTCCCACCGCCCTCGTGGTCGCGCACCGCGGCGCCTGCCGTCGGGCGCCCGAGAACACGCTCGACGCGTTCCGCATCGCCCGCGAACTCGGCGCCGACGGGGTCGAGCTCGACGTGCATCGCACTTGCGACGACGCCCTGGTGGTCCATCACGACGCCGAGGCCGCGACGATCGGCACGTTGGTCGACCGGACGTTCGCCGAGGTGCGTGCGGCGCGGCCCGACATCCCGACGCTCGCCGAGGTGTTCGGTGTGCTCGGCGACCTGCTCGTGAACGTCGAGATCAAGTGTTGCGCGTGGGACCCCGACCCCGACACGGAACATCGGGTCGCGCGTGCGGTCGTCGATCTCGTCCGCGAGCTGGGGGCGACCGACCGCGTCGTCGTGTCGTCGTTCGACCTCGGACACATCGATGCCGCGCGCGCGCTCGCGCCCGAGATCGCCACCGGATTCCTCGTGCACGGCCACGACCCGGTCCCGTTGGTCGCGCGATGCGCCGAATGGGGACACACGTGGTTGCACCCCGACTGGGGCAATCTGGCCTTCCACCTCGACGCGTGCGTCGATGCCGCGCGCACGGCCGGGATCCGGCTGAATCCGTGGACGGTCGACGACCCCGAGGTGATCCGCCGGTTCTTCGACGCAGGCGTCGACGCGGTGATCACCAACGTCCCCGAGGTCGCGCTCGCCGTCCGTTGAGTCGACCGCTGCACCCGTGCAGCGGTCGACTCGACGGACGGCGGAACGGGGAGGTCAGGGGATGACGAGGTCGAGGCAGGCCGGCTCGTGGCGGATCGTCAGCGACGGCGCGTCGCCGAGGTCGTCGCCGTCGACCTGCCACGGGAAGGGGCGACGACCGATCACCCGCAGTTCGTCGAGGTCGGCGCGCTGCACGATCTGGTGTCGCGACCGGAGGAACCGCCCCGAGAACATGGCCGAGGCCGCGCCGCCGAGCAGCGACACGGCGTCGATGCTCGTGAACGCGGTGACAGCGAGCGGGGTGTCGAGGCCGACGCGAGGCTCCACGTGGATCGGGCGCGGGCCGAGGTAGGTGTACGGCGTCGTCTTCGACACGATCGCGAAGTACACGCCTTCGATCCGCTCGGGCGCGCCGCCGTCGGACGCGGGGAGTTCGAGGTCGAACCACGGATGCTTGCGATCGAAGCCGCGGAACCAGGTCGCGAAGGCCGCGGCGACGTACAGCGGGTGCGGCGCGTGGCGCTTCAACTCGCCGTGGCGTTCGACCCGCCGGATCACCGCGGCGTCGAAGCCGAGGCCGGCGTGGAACAAGAAGCGCCGACCGTCGGCGTTGCCGAGCCCGACCCGCCGCACCGACCCGGCGGCGAGCGCGACGGCGAGTGCCTCGGCGGCGACGACGATCTCGTGTGGCGTCCCGAGCGTCTGGGCGTACACGTTGGTCGACCCGCCGGGGAGCGCGCCGAGCGCGCACCCGGTGCCGACCAACCCGTCGGCGGCCTCGTTGAGCGTCCCGTCGCCGGCGAGTACGAAGACCGCGTCGAATCCGTCGTGCGCCGCGGCGCGTGCCAGCTTGCCGGCGTGGCCGCGCCGCGTGGTCTGGGCGACCTCGACCTCGTGGTGCGCGGCGAGGGCCTTGCGGACGAGGACGCGTTTGCGCGCCGTCACCGACGAAGCGGTCGCGTTCACGAGCAGGAGCAGGCGCATCGGGGCCGCAGCGTACGCGCGGGTCGTACGATCCGGGGGTGCCGGTGACCGACGCCCGAACGCTGCGGGATCTCGCCGTGCAGATCGAGGCGTGTCGGGCGTGTCCGCGCCTCGTCGCCTGGCGTGAACAGGTCGCCGTCGAGAAGCGGGCGAGCTTCCGCGCCGACGACTATTGGGGTCGCCCGGTCGCGGGCTTCGGTGACCCGTCGGCTCGGATCGCTGCCGTCGGGCTCGCGCCGGCCGCCCATGGTGCGAACCGCACCGGGCGGGTGTTCACCGGTGACCGCTCCGGCGACTTCCTGTTCGCGTCGATGTATCGCTGCGGCCTCGCGAACCAGCCGACCTCGGTCGGGCGCGCCGATGGGCTCGAACTCCGCGACTCCTACGTGGTGGCGGCCGTGCGGTGCGCGCCACCCGGCAACCGCCCGACACCGGCAGAACGCGACGAGTGCCGTCCGTTCCTCGTCCGCGAACTGACCCTCCTGCCGTCGCTCCGCGTGATCGTCGCGCTCGGCGGCGTCGCCTACGACGCGGTGTGGTCGACACGGCGCGATGTCGGCGTCGACCTCCCGGCGCGGCGCGCCCGGTTCGGGCACCTCGTCGAACAGCGGGCCGGCGCGTACACGATCATCGGGTCGTTCCACCCGAGCCAGCAGAACACGTTCACGGGCCGGTTGACCGAGCCGATGCTCGACGCCGTGTTCGTGCGGGCGAATCAGTTGGCGAGCGCGAACGATTCGGCCGCGAGGTAGACGACGCTCATCGCACCGAGCGCGACGCCGATCAGCCTGCGCAACTGACGGTCGCTCGCGCCGACGGTCCAGTGCGCGCCGAGGCGCGCGCCGGGAACGACGCCGATGCACAGCGGCAGCGCGAACGCCCAGTCGACCGTCCCGTTGGCGAGGTGGGTAATCGAACCGGGGACAGCGAGGATGCCGACGCAGGCGAGCGAGGTGGCGACCGTCTCTTTCAATCCGAGCCGGAGCCACCCCCGGAACATCGGCACCATCAAGATGCCACCGCCGATCCCGAGGAACCCCGACAAGAGGCCGGCGCCGAGTCCGATCGTGCCGCAGCGCCACCACTCGAAGTGCGACTCGGCGGTCACCGAGGCCGCGGCGATCGTCTGCGCGGCCGTCGGCGGCCGCGACGTCTTCCACGCCGTGTACCCGACGAGCAGCGCGGTGAGGATCATCTGCACGTGCCCTCGGCCGGGGAAGTGCACCGACGCGATCGCGCCCGCGACCGCGGCTGCAGCGCCCCACGGCACCACCTTGCGGACCACGGGGAGGTAGACGAGTCCTTCGCGGTGATAGCGGAGCGTGCCGGTGATCGCCGAGGGGAGGATCGACGGCAGCGTGGAGCCGACGCCCTGGAGCGGGGTCGCGCCGAGCGCGCGAATCCCGGGCGTGCTGATCACCGCGCCGCCGACCCCGATCGTGCTCGACAGCGCGCCGGTCGCGACGCCGAGCATGATCGTGAGGAGGACCTGCAACCACGTCGGCACCGCCGCAAAGTACTGCGGAACGAATGTGGAGCTCGGAGTACGATCGTTTCATGGCCTCCGATCCCGCCGCTCGCCTCGACCTACACGGCGTGTGGGTCCCCATCATCACGCCGTTCGCTGCCGATGGCGAGGTCGACCTCACGGCGGTCGAGCGCCTCTGCCACGAGTACCTCGATGCGGGAGCTGCCGGCATCGTCGCGCTCGGTACCACGGGCGAGTCGGCAGCGCTCGACGCCGGCGAGAAGCAACGCGTGATCGAGGCGTGCTCCAAGGCCTGCGCGTCTCGCGATGCGCAGCTCATGGTCGGGACCGGCACCAACAGCACCCGCACCTCCATCGCCGCGACCGCGGCCCTCGCGGGAATCCCGGCCGTCAACAGCGCGCTGGTCGTCGTGCCGTACTACGTACGCCCGAGCGAGCAAGGGATCGTCGAGCACTACCGGGCGGTCGCCGCCGCGAGCCCGGTGCCGATCGTCGCCTACAACATCCCGTACCGCACCGGTCGCGGGCTCGGCGCCGCCGCGCTGCTCGAGATCGCTGCCATCGACAATGTCGTCGGCGTGAAGCAGGCCGTCGGCGGATTCGACTCCGACACCCTCGAACTCCTGCGCGACAAGCCCCCGTCGTTCCACGTGCTCGGCGGCGAGGACCCGTTCCTGCTCGCGACGGTGTTGTTCGGCGGCACGGGCGCGATCGCGGCGAGCGCGCACGTGTGCACCGAGCAGTTCGTCGCGATGATCGAATGCGGCCTCGCCGGCAAGGTCGACGATGCTCGCCGCCATCACGAGCGGTTGTTGCGGGTGATCCACGCCGGGTTCGCGGAACCGAACCCCGCGGTGTGGAAGGGCGTGCTGCACGCACAGGGCCGCATCGCGTCACCCTCGGTGCGAGCACCCATGACCGACGCGAGCCCCGCCGCGATCGAACGCTGCCTCGCCGCGATCGCACTCGCGATCTGAGGGGCTCCTCCGACCCGCGACTCCGACCCGCGTCGTCGGAGCGCGCGGTTCAGAGGCCGGCGAACGCGGCCGTGAGCAACGCGGCCTGCTGTGCGTCGTGCACCTTCGAGGAGCCACTCGCCGGGCTCGCGCTCGCCGGTCGTGCGACGCAGTCGACCGCGAAGCGATTGCGAACGAGCGAGTACATGTAGGGCATGGCGAAGATCCGCGCGCCCATGTTCTCGGGTTCTTCTTGCACCCACACGACCGATTCGAGCGCCGGGTAGCGCAACAGGGTCGCCGCCAGCTCGGCCTCGGGCACCGGATAGAGCTGCTCGACCCGCACGACCGCGGCCGGCGCGCCGATCTCGTCGCGGTGCGCGAGCAGCTCGTGGCCGATCTTGCCGCTCGCGACGACGAGCCGCCGGACCGTATCGGGATCGGGGGAGCGTGGATCGGCGAGCAATTCGTGGAAGCGCCCGTCGGTGAACTCGGCGACCGGCGAGGCCACCGCGGCCATCCGCAGGTACTTCTTCGGCGTGAACACGACGAGCGGCTTGCGTTCGGGCTCGCGCACCTGGCGTCGCAGGAGGTGGAAGTAGTTCGCGGCCGTGGTGGGATGCGCGACCCGCATGTTGTCGGCTGCGCACAACGTGAGGAATCGTTCGATGCGCGCCGAACTGTGCTCGGGCCCCTGGCCCTCGAAGCCGTGGGGGAGCAGGAGGGTCAGGCCGGAGCGTTGGCCCCACTTGTCTTCCGCGGAGACGATGAACGGGTCGATGATCGCCTGCGCGACGTTCGCGAAGTCGCCGACCTGGGCTTCCCACTCGACGAGGGCGTCGCGGTCGGCGATCGAGTAGCCGTACTCGAAGCCGAGCGCGGCGTACTCGGAGAGCACCGAGTCGAAGATCATGAACGGTGCCTGGTCGTCGGCGAGGTGTTGCAGCGGGATGTGATCCTGTTCGGTGTGGAAGTCGACGACGGCGGCATGTCGTTGGCTGAACGTGCCGCGGCGCGTGTCTTGCCCGGCCATGCGCACCGGCGTGCCTTCGAGCAAGAGCGAGCCGAGCGCCAGCGCCTCGGCCGTGGCCCAGTCGATCTGGTCGGCGTCGAAGCCGGTGCGACGAGCGGCGAGGATGCGCCCGAGCTTGGGGTGCACGGTGAAGTCGGCGGGGTACTCGGTGAGCGCTGCGACGATGCGATCGAGTTGTGCGCGCGGGACCGACGTATCGGCGGAGGTATGGATCCGCCGCGCCTCGGGCTCGGGTTCCTCCCACGCGGGCGCCGCGGCAGCGCGTTGCTCCTGGGTGTCGGCGAAGGCAGCTTCGAGGTTGCGTCGGTAGTCGTCGAGCGCCGCCTCGCATTCCTCGAGCGTGAGGTCGCCCCGGTTCACGAGCACCTCGGTGTAGAGCTTGCGGACCGAGCGGCGCGCGCCGATCAGCTCGTACATCCGAGGTTGGGTGAAGGCGGGCTCGTCGCCCTCGTTGTGGCCGTACCGCCGGTAACACACCATGTCGACGACGACGTCCTTGCGGAACGCCTGACGGAACGCGAACGCCAGGCGGATGACGCGGACGCACGCCTCGGGGTCGTCGCCGTTCACGTGGAAGATGGGTGCCTGGACGGCCTTGGCGATGTCGGTCGCGTAGACGGTCG
>SXJQ01000196.1 GCA_005779345.1 Actinomycetota bacterium | reverse complement strand
GGGGCGTCAGCCCTTCTTGGGCCCGGGGCGTCAGCCCTTCTTGGGCCCGGGGCGTCAGCCCTTCTTGGGCCCGGGGCGTCAGCCCTTCTTGGGCCCGGGGCGTCAGCCCTTCTTGGGCATCGCGCGGACGGCGCGCGAGAGGATCTTGGCGGAGCGCTTCTTCTCGAGCCGGGAGCGCTGTTCGGCCTCGGTGTCGAGCGCGTCGAGTTCGCGCAGCATGTCGCGGTAGTTCCGGAGCCGTTCGGGTGCGAGCTCGCCGGCCGCGACCGCCTCGCGCACCGCGCAGCCCGGCTCGACGTCATGCGCACAGTCGGAGAACCGGCACCGGCCCGCGCACTCCTCGATGTCGGGGAAGGCCCGCGCGATCCCGTCGTCGGACTGCCACATCCCGATGGCCCGCAGACCGGGGGTGTCGATCACGATTCCGCCCGCGGGGAGCACGAACAGCTCGCGATGGCTCGTCGTGTGTCGACCCCGCCCATCGGCCTCGCGGATCGCCGCCGTCTCTTGGACGTCGTCGCCGAGGAGTGCGTTGACGAGGGTCGACTTGCCGACCCCCGACGCACCGATGAACGCCACCGTGCGATTCGGTCGCGCATACGCCGCGAGCGCGTCGATACCGAGGGCGTCGGGGACACTCGTCACCAGCACCTCGACGCCCGGCGCACTCGGCGCGAGCGCAGCGACGGCCTGCGCATGGTCGGAGCAGAGGTCGGCCTTCGTGAGCACGATGACCGGTGTCGCGCCGCTCTCCCATGCGAGCGCCAACTCGCGTTCGATCCGGCGGAGGTTCGGCTCGGCCGACGCTGCGTGCACGACGAACACGACGTCGATGTTCGCGGCGACGACCTGCGCGCGCATCCGTTCGGCATCCCCGCGGCGAAACGCCGACCGGCGCGGCAGGATGGAGTCGATGACGTCGCCGTCATCGCGCCGGTCGATCATCACCCAGTCGCCGATCGTCGGCCGTTCCTCCATCGTGGCTGCCGAACGCAGCGCGGCGCCGACCGCGGCTCGTCGGATTCCAACCTCGGTCACCACGGTGGAGATCCCTCGATCGACCCGGATCACGCGACCGAGGACTCCGGTTCGCAGGCTTGCCGCGGCAGCGATGTCGTCGTCGACGCCGTAATCCCTCAGCAAGTCACTCGCCACACCGCGAGGCTATCGAGCGCCGGCGGTTTCGCGTCTTCAACAGGATGCGATCACGCGAGCGGCCAGAGGTTCCGTCGATCGCGGACGCGCGGAAACGCGTCGAGGCGTTCCGAGGTGAGGCCGCCCGCATCGGAGGTCACGATCGCGGTGGCGAGCGGTGCGTAGTAGGCACGGAAGTGATTGCTCGATTTGAGCGCGACGATGTCGCGCTCCTCGATGTCGATGCCGTGGATCTCGAAGCAGCCGTCGTCGAAGGTCTGCTGGCGCCGGCTGGAAACGATCACGTCGACGCCGCCGATCCGCAGACATGCCATCTCGCGGAGGTTCGTCCGGGCACCGGCACCCAGCGCCTTCAAGATCCAACGCCCGTCGCTCAAGGCCCGCACCTCGGCCTCGGCGATGATCGGTGTGCCGTGGCGCCCGTCGGACCGTGCGCCGAGGCGCACCGCGAGGTACTCGCCGACGCCCGCAGCGTGCGCGGCCGCCGCGGTCTCGGGATCGTGCACGAACCCGAAGCACGCACTGCCCGCAGGGAGTTCGGCGTCGATCAGCGAGCGGAGCAGTGCGGTGCCGTCGCCGGGCGCGCCGCCACCCGGATTGTCGTCGGTCTCGTGGACGACCACCGGCCCGCCGCGTTCGGCGAACTGGCGTCGAGCCTCGGCGACCGCGGCATCAGGACCGAACGTCGTGGTCATGAAGTCGTCGCGATGGAACCACAGCCACTTGGCGACGTACTCGGCACCGGCGCGCGCGGTGAAGTCGTCGATCGCGGTGCAGACGACGGATGCGTTCGCGAACGGCAGGTCGGCATACGGAAAGCCGTGCAACAACGTGCAGTCGATCACACCGGGTCGTGCCTCGACGCGCGCGCAGACCTCGTTCGCCGCCGCACCCGGACCATCGGTGGTCCTGGTCACGGGCAACAGCATCGGGACCGAGGCGAGGTACACGGCGGGGCGCGGCATGTCGGCGACGCGCCGAGCGAGCAGGTCGACCAGTTCGGTGCCCCGCTCGCGCGTGTCGGTATGGGGATACTCGTGGTACGGCAGCACGAGGTCGAGCGCATCGCACATCGCCTGGGTCAGGTTGCCGTGCAGGTCGAAGACCGCCCCGACCGGTCGGGTACCCGCGACCTCGCGCACCGCGGTACAGAGATCGCCCTCCACGTCGTCGCAGCCGTCGGCGACGGCAGCGCCGTGCAGGTTCAGCGCGACGGCGTCGAACGGTTCGGCCGCGACGATCGACTCCAACAACTCCGCACGCATCGTCGACCAGGCTGATGCATCGATCGTCCCCGACGGCACGGCATCGGCGGTGTAGACCGCGACCGCGTCGAGCCCGAGATCGGCGGCACGGTCGACGAACCCACCCCAAACGGTCGCGGTGCCGATCGCTTCCTCGGTGATGCGACTCCCCCGCCAACGAACGAACTCGTCGAGCGATGTGCCGTCGGGGCAGTACGTGTTCGTCTCGTGCGAGAACCCTGCGAGCACGATGCGGGGCGCGTGATCGGATCCAGCCACGCAAGCATTCTGCCCGACGGCGATAGCGTCGCCCCGTGACCCGTCCCGAACCGCTCCCCGAGACGCGCGTCGAGACGCGGCCGGTCCGGCGCGACGAGATCGGCGACGCGATCGTCGTCGCCGCTCGTGCCTTCTTCGACGACCCGTTGATGGCGTTCTTCCTGCCGACCTGGCGGTCGCAGCATCTCGGCCTGGTCTCGTTCTTCGCTGCGCCGATCCACGACTGCGCGAACCACGGCGAGGTGTGGGGCGTCTTCGTCGACGAGCGCGTCCGCGGCGTCGCCGCGTGGCTGCCACCCGGCGTCGGGCTCCCGAGCCGAGGGCGGCGAGCGATCGAGCAGCTCCGGCGCGGCGCACCGGGAGCACTCCGCACGGGTCCTCGCCTCCGCGCGGCGATCGCGCTCATGAACACCGTCGCCGCGTCGCACCCGCGCGAGCCGCACTGGTACCTCGGCGTGCTCGCCGTCGACCCCGCGTTCCAGGCGCGCGGGCTCGGCGGTTCGCTGCTCGCGCCACACCACGCTCGCGCCGACGGCGACGTACTGCCGTGCTATCTCGAGACCCAGAAGCCCGAGAACCTTGCCTACTACCGGCGGTTCGGGTACGAGGTCGTCGACGAGATCCAGGTGGGGTCGTGCCCGCCGATCTGGACGATGGAACGCCACCCGCGCCGCGACTGACCGGCCCCGACCGACCGGGCCCCACGGCGGGCATGCTTCAGCGGCGCCGACCGGCGAGGTATTCGTGAGCGACCGCCAGGGCCTCGGGGTCGCGTTGTGCGGCCGCGAGCAGCGCCGCGTCGGCATCGCTGTGCCGTGTCGACGCGAGACCGTCGGCCGCGATCGCGACCTGCTGTTTGGTCGCGCGGAGCGCGAGCGCCGGCTTCGCGGCCAGCACCGCAGCGAGGGCGTCGACCTCGGTGCCCAACGCGTCGTCGGCGGCGACCCGGTTGACGAAGCCCCAACGGTCGGCGGCATCGGCCGTGAACGACCGGCCGGTCATCACGAGTTCACGGGTGCGCGCCGGACCGAGTTCGCGGACCAGGCGCGGGATCCCGCCCCATGCGAGCGGGATGCCGAGGTCGATCTCGGGGATCGCAAAGCGAGCGCTCGCCGCCGCGATCCGCAGATCGCAGGCGGCTGCGAGCACGACCCCGCCGCCGACGCAGTGACCGTGGATCGCCGCGATCGTCACCGCGCCGACGTGTTCGAGCGCGTCTGCCGCGCGCCGGCCGAGGTCGACGGTCTGTGCGGGCGTCACGGTCGGATCGGGATTCGCGAAGTCGCCGAGGTCGAACCCGGCACTGAACGCGCGGCCGGCGCCGCTGACGACGACCACCTTGACGTCGGGCTGCCGGTCGAGTTCCCCACACACCGCGATGAGCTCGGTGAGCAGCACTCGCGACAGCGCGTTGAGCTGGTTCGGCCGGGCGAACGTGAGCCGCGCGATCGGTCCGGCGATCTCGACGGTGAGTGTCGTGGCCGCGACGGTCATTGGTTGTCGACGACTTCGGTGACGAAGCGTTGCAGTTGCCGGAGGTTGCGGCATTCGAACACCCCGTCGCAATGCTGGCCGTACTCGGAGATGATCGAGTCGCCGGTGTCCCAGTAGCCCTTGGGCTCGGGATCGAGCCAGTAGAGCTTGCGGGCGCGCTTGCGGATCTCCGCGAGCGTCCATGCCTGCGCGGCGTGATAGTTGTTGCGCGCGTCCCCGAGGATGATCACCGAGCTCTTGTGGGTCACCTCGGTCACGAAGCGGTCGTGCCAGACCTCGAATGCGTGCCCGTAGTCGGAGTGGCCGTCGACCCAGACAACGTCGGCCTCGGTGTTGACGCGATGGATCGCCTCGGCGATCTCATCGCTCTCTTCGAAGAAGTGGGTCACCTCGTCGATCCCGTCGATGAACACCCATGAACGGACCTTGGAGAACTCGCTCTGCATCGCGTACACGAACTGGAGCGTGAACCGCGCGAAGCTCGCCACGGAGCCCGAGATGTCGGCGATCACCATGATCTCGGGCTTGCTCGGCTTCGGGTGTTTGAACTTGGGCTCCGCAGGCACACCCCCGTAGCTCAGCGAGTGACGCACCGTCGCGCGGAAGTCGAGTTGCCCGCGATTGCGACGACGACGTCGTTGGGCGAGCCGCGCGGCGAGCGCACGGGTGAGTGGGTAGATCGACTTCTGCAACTGGTGCATCTCGTCGCGCGACGCGTGCATGAAGTCGACGTCTTCGGGCAGCGGCTTGCGGAGCGTGCGCGCCATCGCCTCGACCCCACGGTCGGCGACGAGGCGACGCCTGATCTCTGCCTCGATCATCTCCTTGAGCTGCTTGACCCGCTGCTCCATGTCTTCACGCGCGAGCCGTTCGTCGTAGGCGCCGTCGCCGACCTCGCCGGTCTCCTGGGCCTGTTGGAGGAGCTTGCTCACGAGACCATCGGCGTCGAGCTGTCGGAGCGTGCGGTACAGGTAGTACGCGCCGCCGACCGGGCGGCCGGGCTCCATCCCCGCGAAGCGGGTGACCGCCGCGCCTGCGAGCTGACGGAGCATCTCGCGGTCCATCTCCATGAGCGCCTGCATGAGCATCTGGGCCAGCTCTTCGTTGCTCATCTCGCCCGCGGCACCACCGCCCTCCATCGCCGCGGCCAACTGGTCCCAGTCGTTCTCGCCGCCTTCACCGCCCTCGCCGTCGCCCTGGTCGACGCCGAGCGACAGCAGCGAGAAGTAGACGTCGAACACGGTCTCGAAGACCTTGTGGTGACCGTGGTGCTTCACCAGCGTGGCCCCGAGCGCGGCCTTGAGCGCATCGCGGTCGTGCAACGGGATGTGCTGCACGGCGCGCATCGCGTCGAGGTTCTCGGTCATGGACACCGGCAGGCCTGCGGCGCGCAATTCGTGCACGAAGCCTTGGAACGAGTCGAAGAGGTTGCGTTGGTCCGCTGCGGTCGTCATCGCGTGCGGCCCCCATTCGCGCATCGCGCCATAGAGCTTCGCCGAATTGACCACACGACTACTTCTTCAACCCCAGCGGGTGGGTCGGCCCGTCGACCCCGAGGTCCTTGCGTGCCTTGGTGATGTCGCCCTGATACTTGAGCAGCACATGGAGCGTCTCGCCGATCACCTCGGGCGTCACCTCGTGGCGGCCGAGGAACAGCAACGTGCGAGCCCAGTCGATCGTCTCGCTGATCGAAGGCGACTTCTTGATGTCGAGATTGCGGATCGATTGCACGACCTTGGCGATCTGCGAGGCGAGCGCGGTGTCGATCTCGGGGACCCGGACGCGCACGATCTCCTCCTCGCGTTCCAGCGAGGGATAGTCGACGTGGAGGTAGAGGCAGCGACGCTTCAACGCCTCGGAGAGCTCGCGAGTGTTGTTCGAGGTGAGGAACACCATCGGCCGCTGGTTGCTCGTGATCGTGCCGAGTTCGGGGATGGAGACCT
>SXJQ01000195.1 GCA_005779345.1 Actinomycetota bacterium | reverse complement strand
CGTCCTCGATCGACACGATCGGGTACCGGTCGCAGAGGCCCGCGAGGTAATCGGCGAACTCGACCGATGTGAACGAGCGACCTTCGCCCGACAACTCATAGGCGCCGTCGACGTAGAACTCGGTCGACGCGGTGTCGAGCGCGAGTGCGATGTCGTCGCCGGGCGTGAATCCGGCCGCGGCGATCGCCTCGACGAGCAACGCGAGCGCCTGCTCGTTGCTCGCCAGATTCGGTGCGAACCCGCCCTCGTCGCCGAGCGCGGTGTTGAGCCCGCGATCCTTCAGCAGGCCCTTGAGCGCGTGGTACGTCTCGGCGCCCCAGCGGAGGCCCTCGCGGAAGCTCACCGCGCCGAGCGGAACGAGCATGAACTCCTGAAGGTCGACGTTGCTGTCGGCGTGCGCGCCGCCGTTCAACACGTTCAGGAGCGGCACCGGGAGCACGTGTGCGTTCGCCCCGCCGACGTAGCGGTAGAGCGGCAGCCCGACTTCGGCCGCGACAGCGTGCGCGGCGGCGAGGCTCACGCCGAGGATCGCGTTGGCGCCGAGGCGCGACTTGCCGGGCGTGCCGTCGAGTGCGAGGAGCGCGAGGTCGAGCGCACGCTGATCGGCCGCGTCGAGACCGAAGGTCGCCTCACGGATCTCACCGTTCACGTGCCCGACGGCCTGCGCGACGCCCTTGCCCAGGTACCGCTCGCCCCCGTCGCGTAGTTCGAGCGCCTCGTGCGCGCCCGTCGAGGCCCCGCTCGGGACCGCCGCGCGCCCGCGGGCGCCCGAGATGAGCTCGACCTCCACCTCCACGGTGGGGTTCCCGCGGGAGTCGAGGATCGCCCGGCCGACGACGTGCTCGATGATGGTCACCAGTGGCTCCTGTTGCTGATGTGGAGAATCTAGACGTTTGTTGCAGAAGAGGCATCGGGAACAGGCGTTCGCACCCGGCGTACCCGGCGCGCGCCCCGACGCCCACCCCGACACATGGGGCCTCGCCGCGCGACGCCACGCTATTGACGCTCAGGCGGGGTCCGCACCTCGGGCCAGGTCCCACAACTCGGTCGCGACCACCGGGTCGGCCGCGGCGAGGTCGACGCCGCGCTCGGCGGCGATCTGCTCCATCCGGACGAACCAGTCGCGGCGTCGCTCGGCGGCGGCTCGGAGCGCGGCCTCGGGGTCGACGTCGCGCGACCACGCCACCGCGGCCGCGGCCGCGATCACCGCACCGACGTCGCCGCCGCTGCCGGCGAGCGCCGCGACCTCGGTCTCGAGTTCGGCGAGCGCGCCCGCACCGAGATCGAGCCCGATCGCGGTGGCCTTGCGGAACACCTTGGGGAGGTACAGCAACCCCGGCAACGTGGTCGCGATCCCGGCGACGAGCGACACCGGCGGTGCGGGGTCGATCTCGCCGTGGCCGGCGGCCGCCGTCTTCTCGCCACGCTTGATCTGTTCCCAGTTGCGGACGACATCGTCGGCGGTGTCGAGCTCGACATCGCCGAACACGTGCGGGTGACGGCGCACGAGCTTGTCGTGAATACCGCGCAGCACGTCGGCGATGGTGAACGCGCCCGCTTCCGCGGCGAGCACCGAATGAATGACAGCCTGGAACAACAGGTCGCCGAGTTCGTCTTCGAGCGCTTCGTACGCGCCGGGCTCGATCGCGTCGAGATCGTCGCCCGGTGCTGCCGACGGGAGCCCTTCGATCGCCTCGACCACTTCGTACGCTTCCTCGAGGAGGTGACGCGCCAGCGAGTGATGGGTCTGCTTCGCGTCCCACGGACACCCGCCGGGGCCCCGCAAACGCTCGGTGAGCGCCACGAGGCGCGCGAACTCGGGCGCGATCGCGATGCCGCCGGTGTCGACGAAGACGCTCGTGAGGTGGTCGGGCACGAACGAACCGCGGTCGAGGTCTTCGAGCGGGAGTCGGGCGACTCGTTCGGTGGACAACCCGAGGTGTGCCAGCACGACGACCTCGTGGCCGGCGTCGAGCACGTCGAGCAGCGACAGCTTCACGTCGGACACGAGCATCGGCGTGTCGCACTGCGCGATCAGCAGTGGCCCGCACGCGTTCGCGGCGTCGATCGCGAATGCGCGGGCGTCGACGACCCGCGCGCCTCCGAGCGGATCGATGCCGAGGCGCGTCCATGCGAGATCGGCGAACGACACCCCGGGGACGACCACCAGCTCGTCGCCGAGGGCCTCGCGCAGCAGCACCACCGTGCGCTCCGCCACCACCGGGCTGCCCGGAACCGCGTAGACGACCCCGTCGCCGGCTTCGGTCGCCGCCAAGAGCTCGGCCACGATGGCGGGGTACACCGCGTCGAGATCGGACGCCTGCTCGTAGATCCGATCGAAGGCCTCGAACTCGACGCCCTCGGCGCGCAACTCCTCCACCGCGGGATGCCTCGCGGTGCGGACGAACCGACGGCGGGCGGCCTCGAGCGCCTGTCGTGCGGCCGGCAACACCAGGTCGGCGCCGCCCGGGCCGAGCCCGACCACCGTCAGCCCGGCCATGCGGTCAGTCCTGGGGGACGAGCGTCGGGTCGCCGGGCTCCAATGTCGTCTGGGTCGGGCCCTCGCGACCTTCGGCCGGCCCGCCCGTGTCGGGCGGCGTGACCTGACCCGTCGCCGCCGACCACGTGCCGTACCGAGGATCGACCTCGACATCGGCATCGGCGAGCCGCGCCTGCAACAGCGTCGTCAGCGGGTCGGTACCGCCCTGCTGCGTCTCGAGTTGGGCGACGATCTCCTCGCGGACCTCCGCAAGGGGTGGCCGCTCGAACGTCTCGGTGAGGATGATGTGGAAGCCGAACTCCGATTCCACCGGCGCGGTCGGCGTGCCGGCCGTGGCGGCGAGCACGCCCTGCTCGAACTCGGCGACGTACTGACCCGCGGCGAAGCAACCGAGCGAACCACCCTGTTGCGCCGATCCCGGATCGGTCGAACGTTCGGCGGCGAGCGTGGCGAACTCGGCGCCGCCGGCGAGTTCGGCGACGATCGCATCAGCGTCGGCCTGGCTCGCCACGAGGATGTGGGAGACCTCGACACCCGACTCGCAGGCGTACGTCTGCTCGTACGCCGCCTCGATGTCGGCGTCGCTGATCTCGGCCGGTGTTGCTGCCAAGGCCTCCGAGAGTTTCCGCGCCCGCGCGTCGGCCTCGACGAACTGCTGCACGAACCAGTCGGGGAACGCGTCGACGACCTCTTGAGTGTTCTGTTCGACGAAACCGGCACGCGCCGTGTCGATCTCGGCGTCGGACACCTTCAGCCCGCGGGCCTCGAACTCGTCGTCGATGACCATCTGCTGCACGGTGCGGCCGGCCCAGTTCGCGACGAACTCAGGAGCGGGTTCGCCGTCGACGAGGATCGTGGGCTGCCCCTCGAGCAAGACCTCGTTGCCGGCCACGGCCTCGACCTCACGCTCGAAGTCGGTGATCGAGATCGACCGGCCGTCGACCTCGATGGCGACCGAAGTCGAACGACCGCAACCGGTCAGACCCGCGGCCGCGGCGAGGACCACCGAGCCGACCAGGAGGCGATGCGCGCGCGAACCCAAGAGTCGTTTCATGATGCGGGCGAGCCTACCGGCGCCTTCTCGAACGGAGCGATCGCGTCCAGCAGTTGCAGCAGCGCCTCGACGACACCGATGCCGCCGTTCTTGGTCGCCCCGACCGATGCCGGCCCGACCGCGAACGGCACGACGACCGTGCCGTCGAGCACCTTGGACCGCGCCGCGAACCGCTGGAGCCGGATCTCCTGGCTCTTCTTCAACTCCCAGCCGTCGAACCGGGCGATGTCCTTCTGCACCGAGACGCCGGAGATACCACGCTGCAACAACGCGACTCGCAAGCGAGCGACGGCGAGCAACGCCGCGGCGGGCGCGGGCGGTTCGCCGTACCGGTCGGTCCACTCCGCGGCGATGTCGTCGACGTCGCTGTCGGTCGCGACGGCAGCGAGCCGCCGATAGGCCTCCATCCGGACGTCGTCGCGTTCCACGTAGTCGCGCGGCAGGTGTGCATCGACCGGGAGATCGAGGTTCGCCTCGCTGACCACCTCCGGCACGTGACCGGTCAGTTCGCCGACGGCCTCGGTGACCATCTCCATGTACAGGTCGAAGCCGACCGCGGCGATGTGCCCGCTCTGCTCGGCGCCCAACAGGTTTCCGGCACCGCGGATCTCGAGATCGCGCATCGCGATCTTGAAGCCGCTCCCGAGGTCGGTGAACTCGCCGATCGTCTTCAACCGCTCGTACGCCTCGTCGGTGAGCTTGTGGTCGCGCGGATACAGCAGATACGCGTACGCGCGTTGCCCACGGCGACCGACCCGGCCGCGCAACTGGTAGAGCTGGGAGAGGCCGAGCATGTCGGCCCGGTCGACGACGAGCGTGTTGACCGTCGGCATGTCGAGACCCGACTCGACGATCGTCGTGCACACCAGCACGTCGTGTTCGCGCTCCCAGAACGCGGTGACGACGCGCTCGAGCGTGCCTTCGTCCATCTGGCCGTGCGCCACTGCGACGCGCGCCTCGGGGACGAGGCGGCGCACGTCGTCGGCGACGTGTTGGATGTCGCGCACGCGGTTGTGGACGAACAGCACCTGGCCCTCGCGCAGCAATTCCCGACGGATCGCCTCGGCCACCGCCCGTTCGTCGTACTCGTTGACGTAGGTGAGGATCGGCTGGCGATCCTCAGGCGGCGTGTTGACGAGCGACAGGTCGCGGATGCCCGTGAGCGAGAGTTCGAGCGTGCGCGGGATCGGTGT
>SXJQ01000002.1 GCA_005779345.1 Actinomycetota bacterium | reverse complement strand
GCGCCGCGGCGGCGAACACGCCCGCGGTCGGATCGGCGGGGTCGTGGGTTGCCAGCGCGGCGGCCGCCGCTGGCGTGGCGGCGAGGGTCGCGGCCACTGCCGCGGCGACCGCAGGGTCGGAGTCGAGCACCTTGGACACCTGGCGGCGCAGCGCCGAGGCCTGGCGAGCCCGCCGATCGAACGCCAAGACGGGTTTGAGCGCGGCGGGGACGTCGATCGGTTTGCCGGCGCGGAGTTGGTCGAGGGTCGCCTCGACGATCGGGCCGAGGAGCGCCTCGGGGATCGCCGCGAGGCGGGGTCGGGGCGAATCGGGGCCCGCCGCGGTCATCGTTCCCTGCCCGAGCCGGGTCGGTCCGTAGAATCGGGGCGCCCCGGAGCCGACCGGCCTCGGGTTCGATCCCGGGGGTGCAGGGTGACGTTCAGCGCGCGATACGAGGAGCTGACGCTCGACACCCAGGGCGACGGCGACATCCACGACGTGACCGGCTTCGCGCAGAAGGTGATCGCCAACGCCGGGCTCCGCGACGGGTTGTGCACCGTGTTCGTCACCCACACCACGTGCGGGGTCGCGATGATCGAGCACGAACCCGGCTGCGACGCCGACATCAACCGGATCCTCGAGCGCCTCGCTCCGGCCGAGGAGCACTGGGAGCACAACGAGCTCAACGCCGACACCAACGGCCATTCGCACGCCCGCGGCGGGATCATCGGACCGTCGCTCACGATTCCGTTCGCGAACGGCGAGCTCATGCTCGGGACGTGGCAGCGAGTCGTGTGCATCGACTTCGACGACCGGCCGCGCGTGCGCCGGCTCGTCGTGCAGTTGCTCGGCACCTGAGCGCGCACGTCACTGCGCCCGATCGCCGGAGGCGAGCGGCGTCGTCTCGATCCGGTCGCCGGTCGCTCCACACCACCGGCAGGTCACCGACTCGACCGTCTCGTCGAGCAGCGTCTCGTCTTCGATCGCGAGGTCGCCGCCCACCGTGTAGTGGTGAAACGCGCGCGTTCGGCGCGTGGCGACGACGTCGAACCGGGTGAGGTTGCCGCACGCGGCGCACTTGTAGCGGTGCTCGATCACACCGGCGACGTTAGGACACCCTCCGAGCCATCCCGACCGCGTCGCCCCCGAGAAGCACCGTTCCGGCGTCGTCGGGCTGCGCCGACGACGTGCCGACGACGCCGGTTGGCAAGGGTCGGAACACGAACAGGCTTTCGCCACGAACAGTTGTTCGTTAGTGTTGCCGGTGTGACCACTGCGCTGCCCTTTCCCGGTTTCACCGCGACCCCCACCCGGCCCGCCGGGCCCGCCCACCAGGCGAGCTTCGACGAACTCGGCGACCCGCTGTCGCAGGTCACGTTCGTCGTGGTCGACCTCGAGACCACGGGCGGCTCGCCGGCCGACTGTGCGATCACCGAGATCGGCGCGGTCAAATTGCGCGGCGGGGAGTGCCTCGGGCGCTTCGAAACGCTCGTGAACCCCGGCGTCCCGATCCCGCCGCTGATCACGGTGCTCACCGGCATCACCGAGGCGATGGTCATGCCCGCGCCGCGGATCGCCGAGGTGCTGCCCGCATTGCTCGAGTTCCTCGGTGGTGCCGTCATCGTGGGGCACAACGTCCGCTTCGACGTGTCGTTCCTCGACGCGGCGTGCGAGCGTCACGGCTACGCGCGACTCGCACAACGTCGTGTCGACACCGTGGCGATGGCCCGGCGCCTCGTCCGCGACGAGGTCCCGAACCTCAAGCTCGGAACGCTCGCCCGCCACCTGCGCGTGCCGACCGAGCCGAACCACCGAGCGATGGCCGACGCGCAGGCCACGGCCGAGGTCCTCCACTGCCTACTCGAACGCGCGGCGACGTTCGGCGTGCTCGGCCTCGACGACCTCCTCGCGCTGCCCACCATGCGCGCTCATCCGAGCGCCTCGAAGCTCGGGCTCACCGCCGCGCTGCCGCGCGCGCCGGGCGTCTACCTGTTCCGCGACCGCGACGGGCGTGCCCTCTACGTCGGCAAGGCGACCAACCTCCGATCGCGTGTCCGCAGCTACTTCTCGGGCGACGACCGTCGGAAGGTTCCGCAGATGTTGCGAGAGACCGTCGCCATCGATCACGTGGTGTGTGCCGATGCGTTCGAGGCCGCGGTGCGCGAAGTCCGATTGATCCAATCCTTGCAGCCCCGTTTCAATCGCCAGCTCAAGGCCTGGAAGCAGTACTCCTACCTGCGCCTCACCGCGGAGCGCTTTCCGCGTCTCACCGTGACGCGCGTCGCCAAGGCCGATGGCGGGATCACCCTCGGGCCGTTCCCGTCGGCCGGTGCGGCACATCTCGTGAAGGAGGCGATCGAGACAGCAGCACCGCTCCGACGCTGCGCGACTCGACTCGGCCGCAACTTCGTTGCCGACTGCGACGCGGCCTGCGTCCCCGCGCAACTCGGCGTCGCGTCGTGTCCGTGCCGCGGGCACATCGCCGAGGCCGACTATGCGGCCGTCGTCGACACCGTGCGCCGCGGCCTCGGCGAGGAGCCCGAGGTGCTGCTCGGTCCGCTCGAAACACGGATGCAGCGCCTCGCGGAATCCGAGCGGTTCGAGGAGGCAGCGGCGACCCGCGACCGACTCGGCGCGCTCGCCCGTGCACTCGCGCGCCGCCGTCAGGTCGACGCGCTCCGCGGTGCGCCGCGTGTCGAGATCGATGCGATCGCCGGTCGGATCGAACTGCGGTACGGCCGGCTCGTCGTGGCCGATGGCCCGGGTGCAGGCCCCTCGACCACCGACGACGCGCCCGATCTCGCGCTCCCGCCGGCGCGCGACGAGATCGACGAACTGCTCGTCGTCGCCCGCCACCTCGACGCGCACGCCCGGCGACTCCGGCTCGCCGAGGTCGAAGGCACGTTCGCGAGCCCGCGTGTGTCGGTGCCGAGCTACGAGCCGGTGCCGGCGACGACGCCGCAGCGACCGTTCAGCCGGCGCGGCCGGTGACCGAACCCGTTGCCGACGCGAGCGCGGCACGGGCGCGGCGGCGACCGAGCGCCGCCTCGATCAACAGGATCGTGAAGTGCACGAGCAACGCGACGATGAGCGCCGCGACCGGGAGCAGCCGGGCGATCGGCGTGAACCGGGCCCATGTGACGTCGCCGAACGTCTTGATCAACTGGCTGTCGGTGAGCCAGTTCAGCTTGAACGCCAGCGCGTACGTGAGCCCGAGCCCGAACGGCAGCATCACGCACCAGACCGCCAGGCGGGCGAACCAGGGCAAGGCGCGATCGGCCGCGGCCGCGGCGATCGCCTCGCGTTCCGCGCGGGTCCGCGCCCCGGCGGGCCCGACCCCCGCGCTCGCGGCTCCCGCGCCGCCCGCCGGTGTGGCACTCAGGTCGTCGGCGGCCGAGGCCCGCGCGAGCAACCGCGGGGCCGACTCGGCCGCGACGTCGGCGGCGGGCGCCACGGCGGCGTGCACGGCGGTCGGTTCGGGCGCGACGGCGACACTGGCAGCGAGCGGTGCGGGTGATGGGACGACCGAGTCGGCGCCGGCGCCGCCGCGGTCGACCGCTGCGGCGTCGTCGGACTCGGGGTCGGTGCGCAGCGACGGTGGCACCTTGAGCGCGCGCCCGCAGCCCCCACAGCGGAACTCGGCGACACCGGCGATGTTGTCGAGCGGCTCGCGCCAGCCGCAATCCGGACACTGGAGGG
This sequence comes from Actinomycetota bacterium, assembly GCA_005779345.1. GTDB lineage: Bacteria > Actinomycetota > Acidimicrobiia > IMCC26256 > PALSA-610 > SXJQ01. The sequence goes on along the minus strand of SXJQ01000002.1, from coordinate 12,172 downwards.
CCCGCGCCATCAGGACTCGCGCTCCTGGGCTGCGGTCGCGACCCGCACCCACGTGTCGAGCGCCGCGGCCGCGGCACCCGAGTCGATCGACGAGCGCGCCGCGGCGATGCCACCGGCGAGATCGGCAGCGAGATCGGCCACCACGAGGGCCGCCGCCGCGTTGAGCACCGCGATGTCGCGTGCCGGCCCGGGATCGCCAGCGAGGACCGACCGCACGGCGGCGGCGTTGGTGGCCGCGTCGCCGCCACGCAGCGCGTCGAGGTCGACTCGGGCGATGCCCAGGTCGGTCGGGTCGACCTTGGTCACACGCACCTCGCCGTCGCGCAGTTCGTGGATGGTGTTGGTGGTCGTGGTGGTCAGCTCGTCGAGACCATCGTCGCCGTGGACCACCATCGCGTGGGTGCTGCCGTTCGCCGCGAGCACGCCGAGCAGACGTTCGGCCATCGCCGCGTCGGCGACGCCGACGACCTGGCGGGTGACGCGCGCCGGGTTGAGCAACGGCCCCAAGAAGTTGAACGTGGTCGGCACTCCGAGTTCGCGACGTGCCGGGCCGAGAAATCGTAACGCCGGATGGAACGCCGGCGCGAAACAGAACGCGACGCGAGCCTCCGCGATGCACGCGGCGATCCCCGAGGGGCCGAGCTCGATCGGTACACCCAGTGCCTCGAGCACGTCGGCGCTCCCGCAGCGGCTCGACGCGGCGCGATTGCCGTGCTTCACGACCGTCGCACCCGCGCCGACGGCGACGACGGTGGCGAGCGTGCTGACGTTGATCGAGTGACTGCGGTCGCCGCCGGTGCCGCACGTGTCGATCGCCCCGGCAGGGATCCCCCGCACCAGCGTCGCATAACGCAGCATCGCCCCGACCAACGCGGCGATCTCGTCGACCGTCTCGCCCTTGGTCCGCAGCGCGACCGCGAACCCGGCGGCTTGCACGTCGGTGGCGCGGCCCTCGAGGATCTCGGTGATCGCGGCGTCGACCTCGGCCGGAGCCAGGTCGACACGGCGCGTCAAGGCGGCCAGCACGGGAGTGAGCACTTCGTTCATGGAGCGGCGCGGAGCCTAACCGGGCTCGGTCGGCCGTTTCGGACACGGCGTGTCAACCTTTCGTGCATGTCCGAGCGTGAACCAGGCATGACGGTGACTGGTGCGCTCCCCGCGTCCGCGATGGACACGATCGCGTTCGCCGACGCGTTCGACGACCTCTGGGCCGCGGGTTACCGCGTCGCATTCCGGCTGCTCGGCGACCGGGAGGACGCCGCCGACTGCGCGCAGGAGTCGTGCGTCCGGGCGTGTGCCCGATGGCCGCGCCTCGTGCGGGCGGGCGACCCGACCCCCTGGGTGGTCCGAGTCGCGGCGAACCTCGCGATCGACCGGTGGCGGCGCGCCCGGCGGGTGCCCGACCCGCAGGTCGCGCTCGTCGCGTCCGACGCGGCGCGTGGCGTCGCCGAACGCGTCGACCTGCATGCCGCGCTGCGCGCGCTTCCCCGTCGCCAACGCGAGGTCGTGGTGTTGCGGTTCGTCGCGGATCTCACCGAACCCGATGTCGCGCGCGCCCTCGGTGTGTCCCTCGGCACGGTGAAACAACACGGCAGCCGCGGCCTCGCCGCTCTTCGAGCCGCGCTCGCTCCTCGCGCCGACACTGCCGGCCCAACAACTGGCGGCCCGACTACTGGCGGCCCGAACGGGGAGGACCTCCGATGAACTTCGATCACCTCGACGACCCGACGCCGCGCTCCGGCGACCTCACCGCGGTCACCGCTGCTGCTCGACGGCGAACGACGCGCCGCCGGACCGGAGCCGCGGCCGGCGTGTTGAGCGTCGCGCTCGTCGGCGGCGGCTGGGCGCTCGCGGTGCGCGACGAGGGCGGCGAACGCGATCTCGTCACAGAACCGGCGACGACCACCACATCGGTCGCTCCCGCTGGGGACGCCGTCGCCCGGTACACCACGAGCGAAGGCCTCGAGATCGAGATGACGCTGCCCTACACGCAAGCCGTCCCCGGCGGACCGGTGATCGCCGAGGTGCGCGTGACGAACCCGACCGACCACGCGGTGTTGGAGCGGGCCCGCTGCATGAGCGACACGCCGTACGCGCTCCGACTCGTCCGCCCCGATGGGTCGTCGGTAGCGGCAACGGAACTCACGTGTGGCGGCGACAACCAGGTCCTCGGTTCGGGTGAGACCCGCGTCTCGACCCTCACGTCGAACGCCACCGCGGATCCCGGGACGGGGAACTCCGAACCACTGACCGCCGGCGAATACCGCGTCGCCGTCATCAGCGACGAGATCGACCCCGGGGTCGCCCCGAGCCTGCCGATCGAGATCGTCGAACCGGTCGGGCATTCAGAGGTGGAGCTCGACGCGACGCTCGGCGCGGGGCAGGTCGTCGACCCGGTGCTCGTCGTGCACAACGACCTCGACGCGCTCGTGCCCTTCCCCGGCACGGGCGAGACGTGCCAGTGGGTCAACGACCGCTTCGTGCTCACGATGCAGGGCCAGTTCGTCGCCCCCGGCGCGGAGCCCGCACCGTTCGCCTGGCCGGGCGTCGACTGCACGGGCCTCGAGATGCGGCCGTACCCGATCCTCCGCCCCGGGCCGAACGAGGTGGCGATCGCGACCGTCGACGCGCCCCTCGCGCCGGGCAGCTACGAACTCGTCGTCGACCTCGGCTACGAGTGGCCGGGCGCCATCACGCGTCCCGGGCGGGTCGGGGTCACGGTGACGCCGACCGAGCGGCCGATCGTGGAGGGCACCGGTCCCTAGGATCGTCGGCGTGCCCGAGCCCGACGACGCCGCCGAGACGGTCGAGTCCCCGCTGCACGACGCCAAGATCGTCATCGAGTTGGCGTCGCTCTGGCAGGGCGTCTCGGCCGGGCTGTTCGGCGTGTTGTTCGTCGCCTTCGGGTACGCGCTCGGCGACGGGCGCATCGACGACTTCACCGGAACGCTCTGGGTGTACGTGCTGCTCGCCGGGCTCGTGTTCTGTTACGCGCTCGCCGGGTACGGCGCCGGTCGGTCGCGACCCCTCATGCCACTCACGCACGGGATCCTGGCGGGTGTGGGGACGTTCGCCGGCTGGATGGTCCTGCGCGCGATCATCGTCGCGGTGAAAGACAGCGGGCACCCGATCGCATGGGACCAGGTGGCGACGAACCTGTTGCTCGGCGCCGCGTTCGGCATGTTCGGCGCCATGTTCGCCACCCGCCACGCCCCCAAACCCTGAACCCTTCATTCCGGCGTCGTCAGGGCGCGTTCCCCGCTCGCCGACGACGCCGGTTCGTGCACCGGACCGCGGCCATCCGTACCGGCGTCGTCGGAACCCCGCCCGCGCTCGCCGACGACGCCGGTTCGTGGCCTTGGGGGGTGCGTAGAGTGGGCGGTGGTGGTGAGTCGGCCAGGCGGTCGCGTCACGGGGCCGTGGCGACACGGCGACCGTGCCGAGGAACGTCCGGACTCCACAGGGCAGGATGCTGGGTAACACCCAGTCGGGGCGACCCGCAGGAAAGTGCCACAGAAAGCAGACCGCCGATGGCCACGCCGGGCAACCGGTGCGGCACAGGTAAGGGTGCAACGGTGCGGTACGAGCGCACCAGCGTCCCGGGTGACCGGGACGGCTCGGTAAACCCCATCCGGAGCAAGGTCAAGCAGGGTGAGAGCGGCCCGCTCGTCGACCCCGGGTAGACCGCTGGAGCCGTCGGGCAACCGCCGGCCGAGATGGATGGCCGCCTCCGACCTCACGGTCGCAGACAGAATCCGGCGTACCGGCCGACTCACCACCACCACTGGCACCACTGCCACCCTGCCGGGCGAACGTTGAGTGATTTTCCCGCATATTCGGGTTCTCCACTCAATGTTCGGGGCGAGCGAGGCGCGGGGTGGGCTCGCCGCGATCGTCCGAGCGGCGCGATCAGGTGGGCGAGAACGACTCGGCGAGGTACTCCAACACCTCCGGGCGGGCACGATCGGAGTCGACGCGCAGCACGTAGAGCCGCTCGTCGACGAGCACCTCGCGGATCAAGACCACCGACGCCTCGGGTTCGTCGACGTCGAGGGCAACAGCGAACTCGTACGCTTCGTATTCGGCTCCCGAGGACCCCGAGGACCCGGCTCCCGCAGGATCGGCGGCGTTGGATGGCGTGCCACCGAGATCGTCGGCGAGGAACACCGCCATCCCGGCGAGCACTCCGGCGGCCTGGTCGGCGGCCGGCGCCTCCGGGAGGTCGAACCACGCGACCTCGACCGAAGTGTCGTCGTCGAGCCCGATCCCGACGATCGACAACTCGACATCGCCCACGAACGTCGCGAGCGTGCCCGTCCGCGCCTCGGGCATTTCGGGGAACTCGGCCGTGAACCGGCCGGCCCGCGACGTGAACTCCTCGCCATCGCCTGCGAGATAGGCCTCCCGCGGTGTCGCCTCCTCGGAGTCGCCGAGCGAACGGAGCGCGTCGAAGGCGAGCGCGCCGCCCACGCCGACGACCGCGAGCAGGACGACGAGTCCGATCCCGGTCTTGATCGCGTGGTTCCGGCGACGGGCAGGCCCGGACGATCTCGAACTCCACGCGCCGGGGACCTTCGGGACCGCTTGTCGTCCCGAAGCCGAGGTCGCGCGAGACCGAGAGCCGATCGCCATGCGAAAGTGTTGCACGGCCGGGCCCCGGAGCCCTGCCACTCGCACCGTGCGGCGATCCAGGGAGTTCGACCCTTGTCGACGCCGGTCGACGCCCGACCGGGCTCAACCCGCCGCGGCCGTCGCGGTCGGGGGAAAGGTCGCGTTGTAGCCGACGAGCGCGAGCGACCCGCCGCGCCGCGCGAGGCGGCTCACGGCCGCGAGATCGAGGTGCATCCGCCACGTCGCGCGATCGTCGGTGTCGAGCGCCGAACAGATCGCAGCCTTGATCGGCGACATGTGGCTCACCGCGACGACCGGACCGTCGGCGATCAGCATGTCGCGCAGCCACGCGTCGATGCGAGCCCGCACTGCACGCAGCGACTCGCCGCCCGGCGGGGCGAAGTCGGCATCGGCGCGCCACTGTGCCCATTCGTCAGCCGACACCTCGGCGAGCGGCCGACCCTCCCAGGCGCCGTAGTCGAGTTCCACGAGTCGGGCGTCGATCTCCACCGACAGCCCGAGGGCGGCGGCGATCGGCGTCGCGGTCTCGACGGCCCGCCGCAGCGGGCTCGACCACACGCGAACCGCGCCGCAGTCGGCGAGCGCGGTGGCGAGTGCCGCCGCCTGGCGTGTCCCCAGCTCGCTCAGCGGCCGATCGATCCGCCCTTGGAACTGCCCCGACGCGTTGATCTCGGTCTGGCCGTGACGGACGAGAATGATCACGCGACGAGCGCCAGTCGCCCGGTGCGCACGAACGTGCGGCGTCGCACGGGGTCGGCGAGCCCGAACCGGGTCCAACACCACCGCGCCGCGACGAGCCCGAGCAGTTCGAGGCCCAGCGCCCATGCGAGGGGCGGCCAGATCGCGGCGTCGTCGAACCGTGCGCCGAAGGCCGGCCACCAGAACACGTGCTGGTGCGTGAAGGCCCCCGACAGTCCGATGCCGAAGTACCAGCCGATCGGGACACCGATGAGACGTCGGCGCGCGAGCCGACGCCCGCGCCCCGACGTGCCGACCATCACGACCGCCATCGCCACCGTCGGTGCGAGCAGCGAATGCGCCCACGCCTGCTCGCCGACGATCGCGTCGAGGAGTGGCACGAGCCCGCCGAGTGCCACCGCGCGGTAGTCGAGTCCGGCGCTCTGGAACACGTTCCACACCGCGAACACCGCGCCGGCCGCGTACCAGAGGATCACGAAGGGAGTGCCTGCGCATCGAGCGCCGCGTTGGCGAGCGCGTCGGCTGCCGAGTTCTGCGCGCGCGGCACGTGCACGAAGTCGACCTGTTCGTATCGCGCGATCGCGGCGTGCACCTCGCGCAAGAGAGGTACGAGGTGTGCCGCCTTGACCTTCCAGACGCCGCGCAGTTGGTTGATCGCGAGCGCAGAGTCGCCGAAGACGCGCAGCCGCCGCGACGGGAAGGCGTGCGCGGCTTCGATCGTCGCGAGCAATGCCCGGTACTCGGCAACATTGTTGGTCTGTTCACCGATGGCCTCGGAAACCTCGGCGAGCACCTCGTGCGATCGGCCGTCGCGCACGAGGCCGCCGATCGAAGCGCGCGCACCGACTTGGCCGTTGCCGCGCGACGCGCCGTCGAACCAGACCTCGACCTCGTCGCGCAGGTCGGGCGCGCCCGCGCCGAGATCGAGGGCGAGCTGGTCGTCGTGACTCATCGCGGGACGAGGATCGCGCCGCAGTTGTCGCAGTACCACGTACGGCCCGAGGTGTCGTGGTGGATCTCGTCGACCTCGGTCGACGGGATCGACAACCGACAACCCTGACACGTGTCGCCGACGAGCAGGGCCGCACCGTGACCGTTGTTCTGGGCACGGCGCCGTTCGTAGTCCGCGAGCAGCGGCGCCCCGACGCCCGCCGCGAGGCGACCCCGCTCGGCCTCCTCGGCCGCCAGTTCGGCGTCGATCGACGTCTCCTGCGAACTGATCGCCTGCTGAAGGCGCGCGACGTCGGCCTTGAGCGAGCCGACGACCGCCTCCGCCGCGGCGACCTCGCGGTCGAGTTGTTCTGCCGCCTCCATCTGCTCGAGCTCGCGCTCTTCGAGCTCGCCCTGATGGCGTCGGAGTTGGTCGAGATCCGCTTGGAGGTCTTGCAGCTCACGCGGCGACGTGACCGTGCCCGAGTAGAGCTTGGCCTCGACACCCTTGGCCTTGTCGGCGATCCCGCGCGCCTCGAGATCGAGCGCGCCCACGGCACGGCCGAGATCGTCGCGGCGCGCTCGGAGCGCGACCATCGTTTCGTGGGCACCCTGGCCGGTGCGCAGCACACCGTCGAGTTCGGACCGTTCGGGGAGGGCGACCCGCCGGTGCCGGAGCACGTCGATCGCCGTGTCGCGAGCCTGGACGGCGTAGAGCGCTTCGAGGTGATCGAGGGATTCGGCCGGTTCGCTCATGGTCCGGCCACCGTAGTGGTGGTCGGTGGCGGCGGCACGGTCGTGGTGGTCGGAGGGATCGTCGTCGGCGGCACGGTCGTCGGGGGGATCGTGGTCGTGGTCGTCGGCCGGGGCCGTCGGGTCGTGGTGGTCACCTCGTCGACGGTCGTCGTGGTCGTCGACGGCACGATGGGCACCACGGTGCGGCCGTACTCGTCGACGTACTGGCCGGTCGGCAGGAGTCTGCGGTCGGGCGACACGAACGCCACGGGCGGCTGACCCGCGAGTGCCGCGGTCATGAACGCGCCCCAGATCTGCGCGGGGAACTTGCCACCGAAGGCGGCGCCGCCGATGTGTGGCGTCATCGAGCAGGCGGGGTTCGCGTTGTCGCCGCACCCGGGGTTGCCGATCCAGACCGAGGCGGTGAGTTGCGCGGTGTAGCCCACGAACCAGGCGTCGACGTTGCGGTCGGTCGTGCCGGTCTTTCCTGCCGCCGGCCGCCCGAGACCCGAGAGCGCGCTCGACGCGGTGCCGTTGCGGACCGGACCGGTGAGCATCTCGGTGAGTTCACGAGCGATCTGGGGTGCCATGACGACCTTGCCCGCTCGTTGCGCGCGGTAGAGCACGTTGCCTTCGGCGTCGGTGATGGTCTGGACGTACTCGGGTGCGTGGCGCGTGCCGTCGGCGGCAATGGTCGAGTACGCCGACGCCATCTCCATCGGCGTCACGCCCGAGGTCCCGAGCGCGAGCGACGTCACCGGCGCCAGCTCCGACTCGGTGATCCCGAGGCGGCGCGCCGTCTCGACGACACGCGCCGGACCGGCCGACCCCGGCCCGAGCGAGATGATGAGCCGGGCGAACGCGCAGTTGATCGACTCGCTGATCGCTGTCCGGAGCGTCATCACGCCGCCGCCGTGCGCGTTGATCACGTACGGGTCGGGCGGCGTCGTGGCGAGGGGCTTGGGGAACGCGCACGTCGACGAGCCGAGGATCGTGTCGTCGGGCGAATAGCCCGCTTCGAGCGCCGTCGCCAGCACGAACGTCTTGAAGCTCGATCCCGCCTGACGCGCGCCCTGCGTCGCGAGGTTGTACTTGCTCACCGAGTAGTCGATCCCACCGACCATGGCGCGCACCTGACCGTTCGCGTTGTCGAGTGCGACGAGCGCCCCGGTGATCGGCGTGTCGGGCGGCAGGATCGTCCGTACCGCGAGTTCTCCCTGCGCCTGCATTGCCGGATCGAGCGTCGTCGTGATCCGGAGCCCACCGCGATACAGGCGCGCGCGCCGCGTCTCGGTGTCGGGGCCGAGCGAGCGCGCCGCGGGGGTGTCCTGCTCGGTGAGGTGGTCGATCATCGCCGCGAGGAAGTACGAGTCGGGGGCGTACTTCGCGTTGTTGTGCACCTTCGTCGGCATGGGTGCCCGCTTCGCGACACGCGCCTCGCTACGGCCGAGCTTGCCGGTCTCGACCATCGCGTCCAACACCTGATCGCGACGATCCGCCGCGCGCTCGGGTTCGGTGATCGGGTTGAGCCCCTCGGGCGAACGGATCACGCCCGCGAGGAGCGCGGCCTCGGCGACCGTGAGCGCATCGAGTTGCTTGTCGAAGTAGCGCTCGGCCGCGGCCTTGACGCCGTACGCGCCGCTGCCGAAGTACACCGCGTTCAGGTACCGCTCGAGGATCTCCTGCTTGGTGTAGTCCTCCTCGAGGCGGAACGCCATCACCGCCTCGCGCACCTTCTGATCGATGGTGCGCTCGGCGTCGGGGAACACGAGCACCTTCACGAGCTGTTGCGTGATCGTCGAACCGCCCTGCCGGGCCGAGTCTCCTTCGATATCGCGCAGAAGCGCCCGACCCGTCCCGCGCCAGTCGACGCCCTCGTGGTCGAAGAAGTCGCGGTCCTCGATCGCCAGTACGGCGTCGCGCAGCGACTGCGGCACGTCGGCCAACGGGACCGGATCGCGGTCCTCGACGTTGAAGAGCTCGGTCATCGGCCTGCCGTCGGACCAGTAGACGGCCGAGCGCGTCGCGAGCGGGTCGAGGTCGGGCGCGATCGAGCCGAACGCGGTCGTGTCGAACGCGAGCTGGCGGCCGGCGGGGACGAGCGCGGCGACGGTGACGCCGACCGCCGCCGAACCGAGCGCGATCACGACGACGAACGTCGCGACGAACCGGAATGTCTGCTTCACGACCCGTCCTCGCACATTTCGAGCGCAAGTCTACGGTCGACGACGCGGCTCGCCGGTCGCCGCTGCCCCGGGCACGCGTGTCCCAGCCGCGCCGTACGATCCGCCGCGTGACCATCACCGTGGAGGCAGTTGCGTTCGGGCCCGACGCCTACGCCGGCCTCGCACGCGCCGTCGCCGACGCCAAACGCGACGACCGGCTCACGCCCGTGACCGTGGTCGTACCGGTCAACTCGGTCGGGGTCGCGGCGCGTCGACACCTCGCGCGCCAGGGCGGCGGTGTCGCGGGGATCACCTTCGCGACCCTCTACCGGGTCGCCGAGTTGCTCGGCGGCGCGCGCGTCGCCGCGAGCGGCCGGCGCCCTGTCTCCAACCCGACGCTCGCGGCCGCAGCCCGCGCCGCCCTCGTCGAGACGCCGGGACGCTTCGCCCCCGTCGCCGACCACCCGGCGACCGAGACCGCGCTGGTTCGGGCGCATCGCGAGCTCGACTCGCTCGATGATCCCGTCCTCGACGCGTTGGCCCGCGCGAGCAGCCGCGCGCACGACGTCGTGGCGTTGCACCGCGCGATTCGCCGCAGGCTCGCACCGGGTTGGTCGACCGAGCGCGACCTGCTCGACGCCGCCGCGGTCGAAGCGAACCTCCGAGGGCCACTCGTCGCCGGTCTCGGCGAGATCGTCGTCTTCTTGCCGTTGCGCTGGTCGGCTCCGGCCCGACGATTGATCCACGCGCTCGGCGCGGCGGCACCGACCCGCGTGATCGTCGGGCTCACCGGCAACGACCGGCTCGACGCCCGCGGTCTCGAGCTCGGACACGATCTCGACACCGACCTCGCGATTCCGACCGTGCCCGTCCCCGTCGCGCACGAGATCGTGTCGGTGTCCGACCCCGACGACGAGGCCCGCGCCGTGGTCCGCCTCGTGCTGCGCGCGGCCACCGACGGCATCCCGCTCGAGCGCATGGCCGTCGTCTTCGCCAGCCGCGATCCCTACGCGCGGCTGTTGCACGAGCACCTACGAGCCGCGGGCGTGCCGCACAACGGTGTCGCGGTCCGCAGCGTGGCCGACTCGGTCGCCGGTCGCACCGTTCGCGACGCGTTCGCGCTCGGCGATCGCGACCTCCGTCGCTCCGATGTGCTCGCGTTCGCGAGTAGTGCACCCGTCCGCTTCGGTGGTCGAGCCGTTCCGGCGCGCGCCTGGGAGCGACTCAGCCGCCGCGCGGGTGTCGTCGCTGGGCTCGAACAGTGGCACGAACGGCTCGCGCGCCTGCGGCGCACGTTGGCAGCGGCCGAGCGACCGATCGACGTGGAACACCTCGACGAACTCGGCGCGTTCGTCGACCGGATCGGCGGGCGCCTGAGCCGGGCCCGGCACACCACCTCGTGGTCGGGTCTCGCCGACCTCGCCCGCTCGGTACTGCACGATCACCTTCCTGGCGACTTCGCCAGGCTGGCCTGGCCGGAGGTCGAACGGCGCGCGCACGCCGCGGTCGAACTCGCCCTCGACCGCCTCGCGTCACTCGACGCGATCGAGCCCGACATCGACCTCGACACCTTCCGCCGCGCGCTCGACGCCGAGCTCGCGGCCGACCTCGAACGCGTGGGCCACATCGGCGAGGGCGTACTCGTCGGGTCGGTTCACCTCGCGTTCGGCGTCGAACTCGACGCGGTCTTCGTCGTCGGGATGAACGAGGGTGGTTTCCCGTCGCCTCGTCGCGACGACTCACTCCTCCCCGACTCCGATCGCGCTGCCACCGCCGGCGAGCTCGCCGACCGCCGCGCTCGCACCGACGACGACCATCGGGCGTTGCTCGCCGTGCTCGCCCACACGGGGGCGCGACGTGTACTGCTCCACCCGCGTGGCGACCTGCGGCGCACCACCGACCGACCCCCGTCGCGGTACGCACTCGACACGATCGAATCGCTCACCGGCGTTCGCCCCGGAGGTGAGGAACTCGCCGAACACGCGGGCGAACCGTGGCTCGAGTTCGTTCCCTCGTTCGCCGCCGGGCTCAAGCGAGCCGACCCGCCGGCGACCGACCAGGAGCTGCGCCTGCAGTGCCTGCTCGCCGACGCGCCGCCGGCCGCGGCGCTCGCCTCGCATCGCTTCGTCGCCGACGACCCGGCGCTCGCGCGGGCAGTCGAGCTGCTCGCGGCGCGGGCGAGCAACCGCTTCACTCGGTTCGACGGCGACCTGCGAACGCGAACCCAGCGGCCGCTCGTCGATCCTGCCGTCGCCGTCTCGCCGACGCGCCTGTCGACCTACGCGTCGTGCCCGTTCGAGTACTTCCTCCGCTACATCTTGCGCGTCGAGCTCGTCGAAGATCCGGAGCGCATCGAGCGCATCGCCCCGACCGACCTCGGCGTGCTGCTCCACGAGGTCCTCGAACGCTTCGTGCTCGAGCATCTCCCGCCGGAGGTCGCCAAGCCGCCGGGCGATCCGTGGAACGATGCCGAGCGGGCGCGTCTGCACGAGATCGCCGACACCGTCTGCGCCGAGTTCGAGGCGCTCGGCCTCACCGGACGTCCGCTGCACTGGCGTCGCGACCGCCGAGTGATCCACCGCGATCTCGACCGGTTCCTCCAGGACGACGACACGCATCGCGCGACACGTGGCGTCACCCCGATCGCCGCCGAGCTCCGATTCGGGCTCCCGGACTCGGGCCCCGCCGTACCGCTCGTACTGGCCGACGGGCGCACGGTCCGCTTCGCCGGCGCCGCCGACCGGGTCGACCGGGCGGCCGACGGCAGCCTGTACGTCATCGACTACAAGTCGGGGCGAGACGGTGCGTTGAGCAAGCTCGACGAGACCGATCCCGACCTGTGCGGGACCCAGCTCCAGTTGCCGGTGTATGCGCTCGCGGCCCGCGCGTTCTGCGACGATCCCGACGCCGAGGTGACGGCCGCGTACCGGTTTCTCACCGCGCGCGGCCGGTACCGTCAGGTCGAGTTGCCGCTCACGCCGCGCGTTCTCGCGCGCATCGACCACGTAGTC
>SXJQ01000194.1 GCA_005779345.1 Actinomycetota bacterium | reverse complement strand
TACTGGGGCGATCCCGACAAGACCGCGGCGACCTTTCCCGTCGACGAGCACGGCGTGCGCTGGTCGGTGCCCGGCGACCACGCACGCATCGAGACCGACGGCACGATCACGCTGCTCGGCCGCGGCTCGGTGTCGATCAACACCGGCGGCGAGAAGGTCTATCCCGAAGAGGTCGAGGCGGCATTGAAGTCGCACTCTTCGGTGTTCGATGCCGTCGTCGTCGGCGTGGCCGACGAGCGATTCGGCGAGCGGGTCGTCGCGGTCGTGCAGGCCCGACCCGGACGGCCGATCCTCACCCACGAACTCCAGGCGCATCTCCGCCCACTCCTCGCCGGCTACAAGATCCCCCGCGCGGTCGTCGCCGCGGCCTCGATCGAACGGGCGCCGTCGGGGAAGCCCGATTACCGCTGGGCACGCCACACGGCCGAAGCGGCGCTCGGGTTGGCGCACGCCGACCGCCGGTAGCGTCGGCGCAGTGAACCGCCTCGCTGCCGAGACCAGTCCGTACCTCCGCCAGCACGCCGACAACCCCGTCGATTGGTACCCGTGGGGCGATGACGCGTTCGCCGCGGCGCGCGCCTCTGGGCGACCGATCTTCCTCTCGGTCGGGTATTCGGCGTGTCATTGGTGCCACGTGATGGCCCACGAGAGCTTCGAGGATCCTGCGACGGCGGCGGTGATGAACGAACTGTTCGTCAACGTCAAGGTCGATCGCGAGGAACGTCCCGACGTCGACGCCGTGTACATGGACGCGGTGCAGTCGATCACCGGGCGCGGCGGCTGGCCGATGAGCGTGTGGCTCCTCCCCGACGGCCGGCCGTTCGACGGCGGTACCTACGTCCCGCCCGCCGATCGGCAGGGCATGGCGGGCTTCGTCACCGTGTGCCGGGCGGTTGCCGAGGCCTTCGTCGAGCGTCGGCCGCAGGTCGAAGAACAGGCCGGGCAACTCGCCGAGTCGATCGGGCGGCGCCTGCCCGTCGTCGAGTCACCGATCACGAGCGAGTTGCTGCCCGCCGCCCGCGCCGGTCTCCGCGAACGCTTCGACGCCGCGTGGGGCGGCTTCGCCCCCGCGCCGAAGTTCCCGCCCGCGCAGGTCCTGCTGTTCCTGGGCCGTCAGTACACACGCGACGCGTCGCCCGAGACGCTCGAGATGATCACCACGACGCTCGACGCCATGGCCGCCGGCGGGATGTACGACCACCTCGGTGGCGGCTTCGCCCGCTACAGCGTCGACGCGCACTGGCTCGTGCCGCACTTCGAGAAGATGCTGTACGACAACGCGCTCCTGACGCGGGCGTACACGCAGGGCTGGCTGCTCACCGGCGACGAGCGCTACCGGCGGGTCGTCGGGGAGACGATCGGCTACGTGCAGCGCGACCTCGGCGATCCGTCGGGCGGGTACTGGTCGGCCGAAGATGCCGACGCCGAAGGCGTCGAGGGCAAGTTCGCCTGCTGGTCGATCGACGAGGTGCGCGACGTGTGCGGGCGAGATGCCGACGCAGTCATCGCGCACTACGGCATCACCGATCGCGGCAACTTCGTCGACCCGCACACCGGTTTCCGCGGCAACGTGTTGCACGCCGTCGACCGTCACGCGACTCCCGACGAGGCGGTCGAGCGCGGCCGCGCCGCGCTCTTCGCCCGGCGCGAGGCCAGGGTGCGCCCAGGCCTCGACGACAAGATCCTCCTCGCCTGGAACGCACTGATGGCCCGCGCGCTGGCGGAGGCCGGTTGGGTCTTCGATCGCCCCGATTGGTCCGACGCGGCGCGGCGCACCGCCGAGTTCCTGCTCGACCGGTTCCGCGGTCCCGACGGTCGCCTCCTGCGGTCGTGGCAGGCCGATACCGGCGAGGCACGTCATCTCGCCTACTGCGAGGACTACGCCGCGCTCGTCGAACTGCTCGTGACGCTCGCCGAACTCGACGCCATCGAGTGGCTGGTGCGCGCTCGCGAGGTCGCCGACGCGATGATCGACCTGTTCGCAGATCCCGACGGTGGCTTCTTCACCACCGGTCGCGACGCCGAGGCGCTGATCGTGCGGCCCCAGGACTTCATGGACAACGCGACCCCGAGTGAGAACTCGATGGCTGCGGTCGCGCTCCTGCGGCTCGCGGTGCTCACCGGTCACGACGGCTACGCCGAGATCGCGCGGGCAACCGTCGCGCGCTTCGTGCCGCTCGTCGTTCGTGCTCCGGCTGCGTTCGGTTCGGCGCTCGAGGCGGTCGAACGGCTCGTCGAGGAACCGATCGAGATCGCGATCGTCGGCGACCTCGCTGGTCGCCGCGGGCTCGAGCGGACGGTGGCCGGGCGGCTCATCCCGTCGGCCGTCGTCGTGCGCGGCACACCGGGGACCACCGGGTCGCCACTGCTCGACGGCCGCGGGCTCGTCGACGGTCTCCCGGCGGCGTACGTCTGCGAGGGCTACGCCTGCCGCCGGCCGGTGACCGACGTCACCTCGCTCGAAACGGAGATCGAGCGCGCCCTCAGCGAGCGGCGTTGAAGACGCCCGAAGCGAGCTGCTCGGCGATCGCCCAACCGAACGCGATCATGCCCTCGCCCTTCGTGGCGTCGAGCGGGCCGACGAGTTGGACGATCTTGGCCCCACCCGTCGCCTTGACGCCGACCGTGTCGAGCACCGGCACGACCGGGAGCTTGCGCCCCGCGTGCTTGATCTTGAAGGTGCGGTCGTCGAACGCGCCCTCGTGGCCGAACCGCTTCGCCAACCGCCGGCCCCAGGCCCGCTCTTCGCCGTTGGCGTTGTAGCCAGGGCGGGGCACGACGTTGGCGTAGCTGGCGAGCATCGCGTAGCACGATGCCTGATGGAGACGGGTCGCGACCAGGACGTCTTCGTCGGGGAAGGAGATCCCGGCGCGCCGCGCGAGCTCACCGGTCAGATGCTTCAAGACCTCGGGGGCCGTCTTCGCCTTGCGGGTCGCGCCGGCACCCCAGAGGATCGTCGGCGTGCCGCCGATCCGTTCCAGGGAACCGAACATGAAGCCGCAGAGCGCGTCGTCGGTATCGTGACAGAACACGACGAGCGGGAAGGCTGCGACCTGGCGGTCCAGGTCCTCGTCCGAGAACGCCAGCCCCACGGAATGGAGGAGCTGGCCGAACTCGTCGAGTTCCGCAGGCTTCAGGGATACGGAGTCGCGGGATTCGACCTTCATCGGCCAACCATTGTGCCCGAACGTGCCCGCGAAACCAAGTTGGCTCCGAGGTGCCGTATCGTGCGGCCCGTGCAACGGCGTGTCGCGGCGGTTCTGACCCTGATCCTCGCGGGGTGTGGTACCGGGACGGCCACCGGATCCGACGCCGGTCCGAGTGTCGACGCCGACCTCGCCCCCCTCGCCCGATTCACCGAGGAGATCGACGGTTCCGGGCTGCTCGATTTCGACGGCACGACGCTCGACGGCGCGGCATTCCGGGGTGCCGACCTGGCGGGCAAGCCGGTCGCCCTGTGGTTCTGGGCGCCGTGGTGTCCGAACTGCAACGAAGAAGCACCCTCCGTGGTGCAGTCGTCACGCGACCACGACGACGTGACGTTCGTCGGCGTCGCCGGACGCGACGACACGCCCGCGATGGAAGAGTTCGTGGCGACCTACGGGATCACCTTCCCGACGCTGGTCGACCCCGATGGTTCGCTCTGGCAGCGCTTCGGGGTGCTCGGTCAGCCGGCCTGGGTGTTCTTCGACGGCCGCGGTCACGCCTACCGGATCCAGGGCGGTCCGACCGACAGCGAACGAGCCCGCATCCTCGACGACCTCGTGACATCGTGACCTCGTGACCGCCTGACCGACCGACGCCCGGCAGCGCGCGACGCGCGACGTGCCCGCCTCGCTGTCCCACAGGTCCGCCACCCGTGGTGCATTCGTGTGCCAACGACGCGGCTACCGCGCCTTGGCCATGTCCCAGTAGGCCTTGCCGATCTTGATCTTGGCGTCGTCGTCGAACACGAACACGTCGACCGCATCCATGATCATCGTGTTGCCGCCGACGGTGGCGTGGATCTCGAAGATCATCGCCGCCTCGGTGCCGCAGATGTGCAGGTCCTTCGGTTCCAACACGATCGCGTCGGCGAGCGCACGGGCGCCGTCCCAGAAGTTCGCGACGCCGTCCTTCCCGAAGTGCGTCGGCGTGCCGACCGGGTCGGTCCACTCGCAGTCGTCGGCGTAGAGCGCGAGCAGCGCATCCTTGTCGTTGGCGCGGTACGCGGCGACGTACGCGTCGCAGGTCGCCCGGATCGCTTCGGGGGTGGGGGCCATCGTTCGCTCCTCGTTGCTCGGACGGGCTTTCTCGGACGGGCCGCGGAACCTACTCCACTCGCATCGTGTTCGGATCGAAGCCCTCGGCCTCCGGATACTGCGGATCCAGCGTGCGGAGCGCGTCGAGCACGAGCCCGACAACGATGTGGTCGCGAACCCACTTGCGATCCGACGGCACCACGTACCACGGTGCGAGCGCGGTGCTCGTGGCCCGCAGCGCAGCGTCGTACTGCTCGTGGTAGTCGTCCCAGCGAGCGCGTGCTTCGAGGTCGGAGAGCTTGAACTTCCAGCGCTTGGTCGGATCGTCGACGCGAGCCTGGAGCCGTCGTCGCTGTTCTTCGTTGGAGACGTGGAGGAAGACCTTGACGATCGC